>JANLUQ010000267.1:0-2388 GCA_031363565.1 Armatimonadota bacterium
AGGCGGCTTCTTTACGGCAAACGGAGCGGCCGATTGGACCGGGACGTGGTAAATGCTTTCTCAGACGGATTTCCATGCATAGACGAAATTTGCATGGGCAAGGTCAGTGACACGGTCTAGGTTATCGTTGGCGATAGTATACAAGAAGCCATGATGCTTGAGCGTCTCCAAGACCGGGCCTGCCTCCCCATGGTCAAGATGGATCTCCATTGAAAGCGCTTTGACGCCTCTCAGCCAGTCCGCCGACTCAAACAGGGCGAACTCACTTCCTTCGATGTCCATCTTGACGAAATCTATGTCCAGCATCTTGTGACGCAGCAATAGGTCTTCCATTATCACCGTGGGTAAATGGCCGTCGCCCATATCCCCTCCCGCTCCGACGAACACCGTCTCGACAGCGTAGCGGCGGCAGTTGTTGCTTTGCATGTTGTGATGAAGCACTGGGACAAAAGCCTCGGTCGCCTCCACACTCAGCACGAAATCGGCCTGTGCAGCCATCAGAGCGGAGAATGCTCCTCGATTGGCGCCGAGGTCGAGGATGGTCCGGGCATTTGCGAACGTCGAGGGAAGATGATGCTTGAAGTAGCAGTCTCTAATGTAGATCTCACGCGCGATGCCGAAAGCAAAAGACCCGTCTCGGATATGCTCGTCACAGAAGCCGCAATCGAAGATAACCTCCGTGCTGCGGTAGTGAAACTTTTTTGCGACGCGCCCCATCGCCTTATCCAAGATATGCAAGTCTCGTGAGCGAGCGATCTCAGGCAGATGCATCAGGAAGCCGCCCAGATAGTCGGCATAGAGTCGCGGCCCCAATACGGAGACAGCCCGCGTCGTCAGCAGATTGTTATGAATTTTTTTGAATGCACCGTTGTTCATGGCTCGAATTTACTCTCTCAGGTAGGGACGCTACAATGACTCGTGAAGACAGCCGCCTGATCCCGCCGTTAGCGCGCTGCCTGTTTGTTCAGCACGACCTCGCACGGGGCACGGTCCAGGACGGTGCGGGTAACACGCTCCATCATCGTGTCCGAGGGGTCGCCCGAGGGCAGGTAAGTAAGGACGATCAGAGAGGCGCCCAGGGACGCAGCCTGCTGGACGATCTCTTCCCCAGCATCGCGCGCCCGCGTCACTTGCGATTCGGCCGTCATGCCTTCGCAGCGGGCGGAAGCCGCCGCCGCCGCCAGAGTCCGGGCGGCAGCAGCCTCTTCTTCGGGCAGGGGCGCGGTCAGCGGCAGGTGGCGCGGGACTTCCAGGATATAGGCCAGATGCAGGCGAGACTTGTGGGTGGCATCGGCCTGCGCGAGACGGCAGGCGAGGGCGCTTGCGGCCTGCGGGTCGTCGGGACCCAGGAGCGGCACGAGGATGGACTGCGGCGCGCTGCCTCCGGTCACGGCGCGGCTGCCGCCCGGCCCACACAGCTTCAGCGAGGCCCGCGCCTCCTCGATAGTGGCCGTGACGGGCAGGCGTGAGCGGACGCCCGGCACGGCCCGGATGACTTCCATCACTCCCCCTGGCAAGGCAGAGACGACAATACGCGCCCGGTAGCGCTCGATATAGTCCATCGCGTCCCGGAACGTCTTCGCGCCTTCGGGCGAGCAGCCCAGGAGACCGCTGCCGTCCACGATGATGCCCTGCGGGTGATGGCGCAGCAGCAGGTTGGCCGCCGCCTGGATCGTCGGCCATAGGTTCTTATCCAGGGTGCCTTCAAGTTTCACGACGTCTTCGCGCGCTTCGATAATCATCTACGATCCATTCTTTTTCGTCTATGTTTGCCCGTGCAGCAGGGCGATGCCGAAGTCGTCCGGCAGGCGCCCCCCGCTGGCGTCCCAAGCCGCCCGGCGCAGGGCGACGATCAGGTCCGGCCCCGAATAATGGGCTGCCATAGGGGCGATATGCTCCCAGCCGACGTACTTCCAGACCCCGTCTGAGACGACCAGCAGCGTCCATCCCGGCTGGAGCCGGGCCGAAAAGGCGACAGGATGGGCGGCGCTCGACCCGACCGGCGGGTTCTTGCGCTGGCCCTCCGTCAGCAAGATTTCCCGTCCGCCGCTGAGGAGCAGCGCCCCACTGTCGCCGCAGGACGCGCCGCAGACCTCCCACTCCGAAATGCACAGGCTGACCAGGCTGCAATACCCCGCCGCGTCGTCCACACACACCTGCCCGCCCTGACCGTCGGCAAGCGCACACAACAGGACATCGGCATTACCGGGGTGCGGGCGCACGACGACAACATCCTCGTTGGTATGCCCCCCCCCTGCTTCGGAGTGAATGAGGCAGTGAATGTTAGTCACTGATGTTACACCGTCCCGCCGTCGGGTGCCGTCCCGCCGGCGGGTGCCGTCCCGCCCGCGGGTGGCCAGCCCCCCGGTAAGGCAGGAGGGGGGGGGG
>JANLUQ010000324.1:0-11098 GCA_031363565.1 Armatimonadota bacterium
CGCTGTGGCATTGATCACCCTACTCCTGGTTTCGCCAGGTTGGGAGCGGACATGGCTGGGCGAGGGCGGTTTGGCGAAGGTGACCGAGCCGCTGCGCTAGCGCGTCCTGGTCGGCGCGTAGCGACGGGGAGAGGATCAAAAATAGACGATTTTTAAGGAAAAATAAATACTTATGTACTCGAAACCACAGCTGCTGCAAGGCGTTTTCCCCTTCGAGGGGCAGGGCTTTCATAACCCCCACCCGCTCTCAGCGGAGCTGGCTTATACCGTTCCGGTCGGCAAGCGGACCCAGTTCGTTTATTTCCGGGCGGGCAATTCTTCTGCCGAGCTGATCTATGTCACGCTGATGCGCGACGGCAAGCCCATGCGGCTCTTCCCCATCGGGGCGCGGGGCGACGTGCATGTCGCCCTGGCCGTGGTCGAGGATCTGATGTCCGGGACCAAATTGGAGGCATATATCGCCGCCCCCGAGGGCGTGTCGGGGACCCTAGTGCTGGACATCGGCCTGGTAGAGGTGTAGGAGCCAGTCGAAACATGGCGGAAACATTTCCGACGTATACTGTTCCCAACGACGAGCCGCAATGCTGCGGCCCCTCTGCCTCCCTCCGCACCGATGCTTCTCCTTGGCAATGCTGCCTTTCCTTGATGTTACCCGCCCCGATTGGCACACTTACGTCTTCGAAAGGCAGCGACGATGGCACCCACTCAAACTTCAGATAAGCAGAAACTGGTCGTGATCGGCAACGGCATGGCCGGCGCGCGCACCGTCGAGGAGATTCTGGCGCGCGGCGGCGGCGAGCAGTTCGAGATCACCATGTTCGGCGACGAGCCGTATGGCAACTACAACCGTATCTTGCTGTCAAACGTCCTCAACGGGTCACAGGACCCTTCCGAGATTTTCCTCAACCCTTTGGAGTGGTACGCCGAGAACAATGTGACGCTCCACACCTCGGCCCGCGTGACGCGCATTGACCGGGCGCGCAAGCAGGTCCACAGCGACGACGGGCAAGTCACGCCCTATGATAAGGCGATCATCGCGACGGGCAGCCGCCCATTCATCCCGCCGATGGAAGGCCTGCAAACACCCGAGGGTGAGGACAAACACGGCGTCTTCGTGTTCCGCACTCTGGACGACTGCCACAAGATCGCCGGCTATGCCAACAAGTGCCGCAAGGCGGCGGTCATCGGCGGCGGCCTGCTGGGACTGGAGGCGGCGCGCGGGCTGATCAATTACGGCGTCGAGGTCCATGTCATCCACCTCAGCGAGCACCTGATGAACCAGCAGCTTGATCCGGCGGCGGGGGCGATCCTGAAGGGCATCATGGAGAAGATGGGCATCCATGTCCACACCATGAAAAGCACCACCCGCGTCCTGGGCGAGGACAGTGTGACCGGGCTTGAGTTCAAGGACGGCACGACGCTCGACTGTGACATGGTAGTCATCTCGACCGGCATCAAGCCGAACGCCGAGATCGGGCACGCCTGCGGTCTGACCGTCGAGCGGGCCATCGTCACCGACAACCAGATGCGGTCTGTGGATGACCCGGACATCTACGTCGTCGGCGAGTGCGCCCAGCACCGGGGGCGGGTCTACGGCCTGGTCGCACCGCTATGGGAGATGGGGCAGGTGCTGGCGGACCATATCACCGGGCGCAACGAGAATGCCGCTTACCACGGATCCAAGATCGCCACCAAGCTGAAGGTCATGGGCGTCGAACTGGCCTCGATGGGCGTGACCGAGCCGACCGACGAGTGGGACGAGGTGGTGACGTTCTCGGAGCCGAAGCGCGGGACCTACAAGAAGCTGATCATCCGGGACGGAATGCTGATCGGGGCGATGATGCTGGGCGACCTGAGCAAAGTCGCCTATCTGATGCAGGCCTTCGACCGAGGGACACCGCTGCCCGAGGAGCGGCTTTCGCTGCTGTTCGACATCGGCGCTCCGTCTACCGAGACCACAATGCTGGAGATGCCCGACAACGCCCAGATCTGCAACTGCAACGGCGTCTCGAAGGGCCAGATCCGCAAATGTGTCGAGGGCGGCAAGCGCTCCCTGAAGATGGTGATGGAGGCGACGCGGGCGGGCCTGGGCTGCGGGTCATGCAAGAAGCTGGTGCAGGAGGTGGTCGAGTGGGCCGCCGAGGGCCAGGTGGAAGAGGACCCGAGCATCCACTACTATGTGCCGGGCGTGCCGCTGCCCAAGCCTGCTCTGGTGCAGGCGATCATGGACCGGCAGTTAAAGTCGGTCTCGTCCGTCTTCGATACATTGGCGGGTGGCCAGGAAGAAGTCACCAGCAAGATGGGCCTGGCCTCACTCTTGAAGTCGCTCTGGGGCGCGGAGTACGAGGACGAGCGGGACGCGCGGTACATCAACGACCGCGTCCATGCCAATATCCAGAAGGACAAGACATTCTCGGTCATCCCGCGCATCTACGGCGGCGTCACCTCGGCGTCCGAGCTGCGGCGCATCGCCGATGTGGCCGACAAATACGAGGTCCCGATGGTCAAGATCACCGGCGGCCAGCGCATTGACCTTTTGGGCATCACGAAAGAAAACCTGCCGAATGTCTGGAAGGACCTGAACATGCCCTCGGGCCATGCCTACGCCAAGTCGTTCCGCACCTGCAAGACCTGCGTCGGGACGGAGTTCTGCCGGTACGGAGTCGGGGACAGCACGGGCCTTGGCATCAAGATCGAACGGCGTTTCCAGGGGGTGGAAAGCCCCGGCAAGATGAAGCTGGCGACGGCGGGCTGCCCGCGCAACTGCTCGGAAGCGATGGTCAAGGACCTGGGCGCGGTGGCCGTCGAGGGCGGGCGCTGGGAGATCTACATCGGCGGCGCGGCGGGCGCGCACATCCGCAAGGGCGATATCCTATGCAGCGTCGGCTCCCACGAGGAGGTCTTGACGATCATGGGCCGCTTCATGCAATACTACATCGAGAACGCCAAGTATCTGGAGCGGACCTACGGCTTTCTGGAGCGGGTCGGCATCGACAAGATCAAGGCCGTCGTCGTGGAAGACAGCGAAGGCATCGCCGCCCGTCTCGATGCCTCCATGCAGAGGACCGTGGAGGCTTATGTTGACCCCTGGCTGGAAGCGCACACGCCCGCCACGGCCAACCAGTTCGTCTCGACCCTCCCCATGGTGAACGCATGATGACAATCGAAAGAACTGAAATCTCCCTCGGCCCCGTAGACCAGATCCCGATGGGCGAGGGGCGCGTCTTCCCGGTGCGCGGCCTGGAGATCGCCGTCTTCCACACCCGCGCCGGGGCGGTCTATGCGGTGCAGGCCGAATGCCCGCATCGGCAGGGTCCGCTGGCCGACGGCCTGGTCGGCGGCACGGTCGTCATGTGCCCGTTCCACTCGCGCAAGTTCGACCTGGTGACGGGGGCCGGGCAGATGGGCGACTGCGACATCCAGACCTACCCGATCCGGCTGGCGGAGGGCAGGGAGATGTGGCTGACGGTGTAGATGGCCCCCACACTTGACTTCGCCCCCCTTCCCGTGCCACAATAGTCTCTCCCCATTGATGCGGACTTTTCAGACATCTCTCACCCGCAGCGGCGCGGCTGATCTTCACACGAATGATCCGTGCCGCCATGCTGAACGTCCTTGTTCTGGCTCCCGATGAGAAAGGCGGCCCTGCCGCCGCGCTTTCCCATGCGCTGACGCAGGCCGGCTACGCCGTGCGGCGGACCGCCCTAGACGGCGGGGCGGAGGCGATGAACGCGCTCTGCCGCGCTTTCATGGGCCGCCCGCCGGACGTCCTGCTGGCGGACCTCTCCACCGCCCCCGACTGCCTGCCCCTGCGCCACGCCGGCCGCCTGCTCCTGCACACCTGGGGGGACGACCTGCCCCCGCCCACCCGGCTGGCCCTTCTCATGCCCCATCACCTCGCCCTACCGGACTGGCCCGCGTACACCGATGACTTCCTACTACCGCCTTATGCCCCAGGGGAGATGCTGGCCCGGCTGGCCCGGCTGGCCTTCCGCAAGCGCCATATCCAGTCCGGCGACACTTTGGTGCTGGCCGGTATCGTCCTCGACCTCGCCGCAGGCTGCGCACGTGACGAGGGAGGCCGCATTCTGCCGCTGACACCGCGCGAGTACGACCTGCTGCGCTTCCTCAGCCTGCACCGGGGCAAATTCTTCGCCCGCGACCGCCTCCTGGACATGGTCTGGGGCGTGGACTTCGAGGGCGGCGAAAGGACCGTGGACATCCATATCCGTCGTCTGCGCGCCAAGATGCCGCCCTTGTCCGCCGATCTGCTTGAAACACGGCGTGGCATCGGCTACGGCCTGCGTCTGTAGCGCCGGCCTCGCGGCACCGGACTCGCCGTATCAGGCCTATGAAAGCGCCCGACCCAATCACTGGCTTTCGCCGCTTCCCGAGTTTCGCGGGAAGTTGGCATTGAGTTTGCACATCATGTTCCTTGCTCGACGCCCGCGACGAAATCCGGTGTCCCTTCTACGAGAGATACGACTTCAATCGCCGCGCGGGCTGGCATCTGCTCGGGCGGGATGGGGTGCGTGTGGCCATCTACCAGGACTTTTAGCGGGCAACCGCGGTGTCCGGCGCGAGGAAGTCTCGGACGACACCTGCCGGCCCATCTCGCGGGCCGAGTGGACGATGCCGTGACCGCGCCTCACAGCCCGTGCTGCTCGCGGATGGCTTTCAGCAGCCCTTCCGATGCCTCGTTCACCAGGGCGTACACACCTTCGAAACCGCCGACGAGGTAGGGGTCGGGCACCTCGCGGACGTCGCTACCTGGTGCGTAGGCCAGAAAAGGCTGAAGGACGGCGCGGCCCGCGCCGATGGCCCGCACGTCGCGCAGGTTCTGGTCATCCATCGTCAGGACATAGTCGAACGCGTCTAGGTCGGCCTCCACGATCAGTCTGGCCCGATGCGCGTGCTCGATGCCGTTCTGCGCCAGCACCGCCCGCGTGCCCGAATGGGGCGGGTTTCCGATTTGCCAGTGGCCTGTCCCCGCCGAGTCGGCCTCGACCACATTCTCCAGCCCCGCCGCCCGGACTTTATGCATAAAGACGGCCTCAGCCATCGGCGAGCGGCAGATATTACCCAAACAGACAAATAGAACGCGAATCATGACGTATCCTTTCGGGTCGTTTCTGCGTATAATGCAGTAAGATATGATGTCAACGCCCCCGCCCGAAAACTCGTTCCGCGCTTCCCCCAGCCGAAGACACAGGCCCCTCACGCTGAACACGCACCTGCCGCCGCTGCGCGGGTTCACGCCGACCAAGGACATCCGCTACCACCCCATCTTCCAGGGCATCCTGTTCCCGTGGGTCTGGCGCGTCTACACGCAGCGGCTGACGCGCGTGGGACACTACTTCCTGGCCGCGACGTTCGTCTCCATGGCCTTCGGGTCGCTCTCGTTGGATCAGCAGTGGTATGTGGCCTTCACTTATGCCTTGGGCCTGTGGATAGTCGCCTTCATCGCCATGTTTTGGCAGCGCCCCCATGCCTTGCTGCGGGCGACGCACGCCGGGCGCATCAGCGCGGGCGAGACGCTGCCCGTCGAGATCACTCTGGAAGCATTGGACCGGCGCGGCATCGGCTGGACAGTCCTGCCGGACCGGCTGCCGCCTGCCGTGGACTCGGTGCCGCCCGAAGGCGTCGGGCTGGCGGTGCTGGCGGCGGGCGAAACGTCTCACGTCAAGCTGGGGCTGCTGTGCCGTCAGCGCGGGTCATACCGGCTGCGCGGCTTCCGGGTCGAGACGGCATTTCCGCTGGGGCTGATGGTGGCGCAGCAGGTGTTTCCCGCAAGCGAGTCGCTGCTGGTCTACCCCAAATTCGCGCCACTGGCGCGGCTGGAGGTGCCGGCCAGCCGCCGCTACCAGCCGGGCGAGGTCGCGCTGGCATCGCACCTGGGCGACTCGCTGGAGTTCATCGGCAACCGCGATTACCGCGAGGGGGACGCGATCCGCAGTATTGACTGGCGGGCGACGGCGCGGCTGAACCGGCCTGTGGTCCGCGAATACCGGGAAGAATATCTGCTGCGGGCGGCGGTGCTTTTGGACACGCACGTCCCTGCCCCACCAGGGCTGCCCCCGCCCCCTGCGTTCGAGCGGGCGGTCTCGACGGCGGCAGCCGTCAGCGATTACATGGCCCGGTCGGAGTATCTGGTGGACCTGTTCGCGGCGGGGCCGGACCTGCACCGGCTCACAACGGGCCATGGGACGGCGTTTTTAGATGACATTCTAGACCTGCTGGCCTGCGTGGACGCGAGCGACGCCCAAGACTTCGAGACTTTGGAACAGGCGCTTATGGAGTTCCTGTCACAGATCACCCTGGTCATCTGCATCCTGCTGGACTGGGATGAGGTCCGAGAGGGCTTCATCGAGCGCCTGCGGGCACAGGGGGCGGGCGTCAAGGTAGTTATCATCCGCGACCGGCCCTGCACGCTACCACCACCGGAGGGTCGGGACGTGACGGTCCTGACTTCGGCGCAGGTAGATGGTGGGGTGGAGGCGATCTAGGCAGGCACGAGCAGAGGAAGGCGCAGCAAGCGGCGCGCCTACGAGGAGCCTGTCTTCCGCCGGGGCAACACACATGGCGACAACCATCACAACCGGAGCTGATACGACCGAACCCGAGTACCAGAACCCGCCGTGGCCCGCCGCCGTGGCCGCGCTGATCGCGTTTGCCGCGCTGGCCCTGAGCAGCGGCGCGGTCGTGCCGCTGCTGGGCCTGAGCCTGGGCGTGGCGGCATCTTATGCCTTCAAGGCGCGTTTCGAGAACGTCGCGCTGACCAAGTGGACCCTGCGGATCGTCGTCATCGGGCTGGCCGTGTTCGGGTATCTGCTGAACGCGACGAAGGACGATAACGCCTTCTTCGACATGCGCTACCCGTTCTCGTTTGTCCTTGGGGCCGCTTCCGAGCTGACCCTTCAGTTCTGGCGGCGGGAGCCGACAGGCGGGCCGCGCGCGCCGCTGACGGTTTTGCTGTCGGCCCTGGTCTTCGTCCTGGGCTGCACCACGACCGATGACCGCCATACCTTGTGGGTCCTTGCGCCGGCCTATTTTCTATTCTTCACCCTGGCCCTGCCCGCTTTCCGCCCGCGCGCGGCCATTCCGCTTGGCCTGACGCTGCTGCCTGCCCTGCTGGCCCTTGGACTAGGCGGGGCGGCCCATGCCTGGTTCTTTGCCTACCGGGGAACGCTGAACTCGCTCGGCGCGCAGAACCTTTCCAGCCGCCATGTCTCGGTCAGCATGGGCATGAGCGGGCAGCCGCTGCTCGGTACGTCATTCACCCTGCGCGACTCGCTCACCCGCGTCCTGCGCGTCCGGAACATGGGGACCGACCCCTACTTCGTCGGGATGACCTTCCATACCTATTCGGGCCGCACCTGGGGACCGGCGATGGAAGGGCGGCCATTCCTGGTATACCGCCCCCCGAGCCTCAAGCCTGGGCAGGCAGGGACGCAGCGGGTGGCCCACGTCGTCCGGCTGGACGACGATGTCCCCCTGCTGTTCCTGCCGCTGCATAGCACGTCCATCCAGCCCGAAAACGGGCACCCGATTGACTGGGCGACGCGGACGGAAGGCCCGATGCGGACGCTTCTGGGGGATTCGTCCTCACTCGCCTACGACATTATTCCAGGCCAAGAGGACCCATCACAGGGCTTGCTCGATGCGCCGCCGACAGCTGCGGAGGAAGCAAGGGATCTGGCGATCCCGCAGGAGATAGACCCGCGCGTTTTGGCGAAGGCGCACGAGTTTGGGGGTGGCCTGACGGACCCGGAGGATAAGATCAAGGCTGTGACGCTGTTCCTGGAGCGTAACAACCGCTATAGCCTGACGGTCAACCCTGGTTCGGGCGACCCGATCTCGAACTTCATCTTGCAGCGGAAAAGCGCCCACTGCGAATACTTCGCATCCGCCGCCGTGGTCCTGCTGCGCGCTCTGGGCGTCCCGACGCGGTATGCCAGCGGCTACTTCGCCCATGAGCCGGATGGGAAGGGCTGGACCTTGGTCCGGCAGCGGGACGCCCACGCCTGGGCCGAAAGCTGGGTGCAGGGAGTGGGCTGGGTGACGGTGGACGCGACGCCCGGCGACGGTCGGCCCGACGCGCAGGCCGGCCCGATCCCCCTCTGGTGGCGCGCATGGGAGTGGATGCAGGACGCTTTGGGAGTGATTCGCCGGTGGGTGGTGGCGGCAAGCTGGGCCGAGCGGGGGACGGTGTTCGGCCTGCTCGTCCTGGGCCTGCTGGTCCCGCAGGTCTATCGGTATTGGCAGCGTCGGCGGCTCGCATCACTCGGGTTCCACTATGCGCGGCCCGATGCTGCGCTGGCCGCATTGGCCGTGCGCTTCGAGTCGCTATTGGAGCGGCGCGGGCTGCCCTGCCCGGAGGGGCGGACCTGGCGGGAACACCTGCGCGCGCTGGAGAAGGGCAATACCGCGTGGGCGGCCTGGGAGCCGTTCGTCAGGGACTACGGCTGTGCGCGCTTCGGCGTGGCACCCGACCGGGCGGAGATCGCGCGGCTCAACGCCGAGCTGCGTAGACTGGAAAGAGAAATCGTATGACCGCCCTTACCGAACTCACCGAAACCGAGTCAGACATTGCCGAGTCGTTCACCCAGACGGTCGAGAAGATCGAGGCTAACCTGGCATCAGTCATCCGAGGCAAGCCGGACTCGATCCGCCTGCTGCTGCTGGCCCTGCTGGCGGGCGGCCATGCCCTGCTCGAAGACGTGCCGGGGACGGGCAAGACGACATTGGCGAAGTCGCTGGCGCGCTCGATGGACGGCGTGTTCCGGCGCATCCAGTTTACGCCTGACCTGCTGCCTGCCGACATTACGGGAAGCTCTTTTTATAACCCCGCCGACGGCTCATTCACGTTCCGGGAGGGGCCAGTCTTCGCGAACGTCGTGCTGGCCGACGAGATCAACCGGACCTCACCGCGCACGCAGTCGGCCCTGCTGGAAGTGATGAGCGAGGGGCAGGTGACGGTGGACGGGAAGCGGCGGGACCTGCCGCGCCCGTTCTTCGTGGTCGCCACGCAGAATCCGACCGACTTCCACGGGACCTACCCACTGCCCGAGGCGCAGCTCGACCGCTTCGCCGTCCGGGTCACATTAGGCTACCCGGACCTACCGCACGAGATGGAGATCCTCTATGGGCAGAGTCGGGAGCACCCGTTCGACAGCCTTCAGCCCGTTATTTCGGGTGCAGACGTGCTGCGTCTCCAGGGACAGGTCCGGGAGGTGCGCGTGGACCGCGCCTTGGCCGAGTATATCCTGCGGCTGGTGGACTGGACACGGGCCGACCCGCGCATCCGGCTGGCCGTCTCGCCGCGCGGCTCCCTGACGCTGTTCCGCACTGCCCAGGCCCGCGCCCTGACCGAAGGCCGCGACTATGTCCTGCCCGACGATATCCACGCCCTGGCCGCGCCCGTCCTGGCCCACCGGATGATGCTGGACACGAAGGCCAAATACGGCGGCGTCTCGGGCGTCCAGCTCATCGAAGAGGCTTTGGGCAAGGTCCCGGTGCCGCGTTGAGGAGAGGGTCGCCAGCAAGCAGCGCGGCAATAGCTTGCGAAGGGGGCGACAGAGCGAGGGTAACGCATGGAAATGCAGTCGGACAATGAGGTTCTCGCGCAGTTTGGCATCCAACTCGTCGTCCCATTTGGCGGCTGGCTCAACCAGCACTGGCTCGTCGAGGTGGGGCGGGAACGGTGGGTCCTGCGCCGCTGGTGGCGGTCGGCGGCCTCGATTGACTGGGCCTCGATTAACTACGAAGTGCGCCTGGTGGCACACCTCGCCGCCCTGGGATGGCCCGTCGCGCCCACGGTGGTCGGCCCGACGGAGATTGCCGGGGATGCCTGGAGCCTCGCCCCCTTCCTCTCCGGCGACCTCCCCTCGGCGGTCGACCCGCACGGCGAGACTGAGGGGCAGCGCGCGCGCGGGCGTCTCCTGGCGCAGTTCCATGAGGATTTGGCACAACTTCCTGAGATGGGTCAGCGGACAGGGTGGCGTCGGTGCGAGGAGATCCTTGCCGACCCGGCGCTGGATGCTGTCCTAACCGAGAATGAGCCGGCGTACCCGGAAGATGTGCGTGTCCTCCGGTGGCACCTGGAGCGCGCCCGCGAGCGGATCGCGTGTCTTCCTCTCCCGAGCCGACCCGGCGTCGTCGTTCACGGCGACTTCACCCCGTGGAACCTGCGCTTCACCGACGGTCGCCTGACCGGCATCCTCGACTTCGAACTCAGCCATTGGGATCACCGCGTCGGCGACTTCGCCCTCTCCTGGCGGGGCAAATACGACGCGGTCATCCACGGGTACGCCGAAGTGTCGCCTCTGGAACCGGAGGAGTGGGAGCTGATCACGCCGCTCTGGTGGGCACAGCTCATCGAGGGGGCCTGCCGCGACATGGAGAACGGAACCCGAGACGACGGCTGGACGATCAAGAAGCTGCTGCAACGGTCCGTGCTGATGGGGCGGGATAGCGCAGAGTTCCGGTAGCGATGGGAGCCGCGATGTATTCCCGGAGATGCGGAAGGTCAAGGTCTTCCGGTCGCCCTCGGACGCGGCGGCGTATCGACCAAATGATGAGATTGACCTAAACGACCTGCGGCCGGGGTTCTACAGCCCGGCGGCGTGTTCAAAGAGAAAAAACGATTATCCATCTCAATGGTTGGCCAGGTGTCGGCAAGAAGACTATAGGCGAGGTACTTGCCCGCAGACTCGGCGCTCGGTTCATCCACAACCATCTCTTGGCTGACGGACCTGTATGCGCTGGAAAGCTATCTTGCCATGAACATGCTCCAATATCCGGACGTGCCGGAGACATTGCTGCTGGATGTCACCTGGCTTTCTGTGGAAGCCGCAACGGAGCAGATCGCCGCCCATGTTAGTACGCTAGGCGCACGTCTGAACCCCACAACCGACCAGCATCTACGAATGCGCTGATGGATGAACACACTTATAGCGATCTGCTAATCCCCCTTGGCGGGCAGGAAGGCGATGAAGTGAGCGCCCTGGCCGGACGCGCCGACCTCGACGATGTTGCCTCGATGCGCCTCCAAAATCCCCTTGACGATACTCAGGCCCAGCCCCAGGCCCCGCGCGCG
>JANLUQ010000126.1:0-7512 GCA_031363565.1 Armatimonadota bacterium
CGTGCCGAACCGCCCGCGCCAAGCAGCAATGCTTCCCGCCCACTTGGTGGCTGTCCCACTGCTTCCAGTGAGCGCAAGAACCCTGCCCCGTCCGTGCTGTAGCCGTACAGCACGCCGTCGCGGCTGTGAATTGTATTTACCGAACCGATGCGGGCCGCCGCGTCATCCACCTCATCCAGCAGCGGCCCGACACATTCTTTCAGCGGCACGGTGACATTGACGCCCACCAGCCCCAGCGCGCGCAGGCCCGCCACGGCGGCGGCGGCATCATTGGGCGCGACATCGAACGGCACATAGACCCAGTCCAGGCCCAGCACTTCGAGGGCGGCGTTGTGCATGGCCGGCGAGCGTGAGTGGCCGACGGGGTGCCCCCAGACGCCAACGACCTTTGTCGAGCCTGTGGCCATCATCGGTCCCGGCGGCGCGCGCGCAGGAAGATCAGGAAAGCAAAGCCTCCCAGCAGGGTGAGGACCAGCATCGAGTTCCGCCGCGCTTCCGGGGTGCGCGGGTCCGGCAGCGCGTCCAGCGCGGCCTCCACCTTGGCAGCGGCAGGCCATTGGCCCTGGTCGCGCAGCCTGCGGATGACGCCGTTCTCCACATACCGCACAAGCTGGGTCGAGATGAACTCCTCTTTGGACAGCGGCGGACGCAGCAGGATAGTGTGCAGGCCGAGCCGGTTGCCGGCCAGGATGTCCGTGAATATCTGGTCGCCAAAGACGGCCGTATTCTCGGCGTTCGACCCCATGGCCTTCATGGCGCGCACGAAACCGCCCGTGTACGGCTTACGCACGCGGTCCACGAAGGGAATGTTCATCGTTTCCGCGAGCTGCTTCAGCCGCTCGGTGTGGATGGTGTTGGAGGCGATGCAGATCTTGATGCCGGCGACCTCCAGTTTGGCAAGCCATTCAATGACGCCCGGCATGATCTCGTAGTGCCGCCAGGGGACGAGGGTATTATCCAGGTCCGTGATGATGGCCTCGATCCCGCGCTCCTTGAGAGTTTCCGGTTCCAGTTCCTTGACCGATTCGACGACTTGGCAGGGGTTTAGTTTGTTCAGTGGGATTGGCATGGTGGTTGTTAATTGCAATCGTTACCGGGCGGCGCGCGCCTGAGCGACGGCTTGTTCGTGCTGGGCGAGCGTGGTGCTGAACTTGTGGCGACCGTTCGGGCCGGCGACGTAGTAGAGATAGCCCACAGGGGCGGGATGCAGAGCGGCCTCGATGCTCGCCAGCCCCGGATTGGCGATGGGCGTCGGCGGCAGTCCGGCATGACGGTAGGTATTATAGGGCGAGTCTACCCGTAAATCTGCATAAAGCAAGCGGGCCTTGTGCTCCGGCAGCGCATATTGCACGGTCGCATCACATTGCAGCCGCATCCCGGCCTTCAGCCGGTTACGGTACACGGCGGCGATCAAGGGCCGGTCTCCATCCACCTCGGCTTCGCGCTCCACCAGAGAGGCAAGCGTGACAGCAGCGGGCAGGCCGCCGGGGAAGCCATCCGCTTCCTTCCCATGCGGCGTGACCACGCGGCGGCTGAAGTTTTCCAGCATGATCTGAACGACATCATGGGCCGTGGCCCCCTTCGGCACGGTGTAGGTATCCGGGAAGAGATATCCCTCTAAATTATCGTTCGGCGGCGTCCACCCATGCACATGGAACGTGTGCCCCTGGGTCTGCGCCAGGGCCAGAAACTGTGCCTCGTCCACCAGATGATGCTCGGACAGACGGCGCGCGGTCTGCCGGACTGTGTAGCCTTCGGGGACCGTGACGATCCCCTGCGCCGTCTCGCCCAGGGCCATCTGGGCGGCGATCTGACGCGGCGGCATGGCGGGCGAGAGTTCGTAACGGCCCGCGTGCATCCTGCCCGAGAGGCCGTCCATCCGGCTGGCGAAGACGAATGAGAGCGGGCTGCGGACCAGATGCTTCCGGGCCAGGATCTCGCCAATCTGGTGCGCGTTCCGGCCCGATGGGATCGTGACCAGCACACGCGGCGCACCTTTGTTGCCCGTCACCGGACCCAGAAGCTGAACTGTGTAAAGCATTCCCCCCACGATGATGAGGGCAAGGACCAGCAGCATAACCAGCAGCGTCGCGCTGCGCCGCACCCTGCGGGGCGTATTGGAGAGGTTAGATGACATGAGATTGGATGGTATGAGATTGGGGGCCTCAGGATGGCCCAAACGCATCGCGCGGGGCGTTCGTCGCCCGGCGGTGCGCGAGGTAGCTTTCCAGAATCAGCGCCGCCGCCGTCTGATCGATCCTTTCACGCCGTTTAGCCCGCGACACACCCTGCGCGATCAGCAGTTCTTCGGCCTCGACGCTGGACAGGCTTTCATCCCAGAGCACGACGGGCATGGGAAAGACATTCGACAATGCTTTGGCGAATCCCTGCGTCTTCTTCGCCTGCGGCCCGACATCGCCGTTCAGGGACAGCGGCAGGCCGATCACGACCCCTTCCGCCTCCTGCTCCGTCGCCAGTGCGGCGACAGCAGCCACGTCCCGCTTCAGGCTGCCGACGCGCCGGACCACTCCCACCGGGAAGGCCGCGATCTCCAAGGTATCGCAGACGGCGACCCCGATCCGCACATCCCCCACATCAAGTCCGAGCAGTCGCATCGCGGCCCTCCAAAAACAACCCATGCAGCAGGGAAAGCACAAGGCACTGCAGCATCAAGATGGCCGCCACAATTCCAGAGTCATTGAACAGCACGGCCACGAGGCAGCCCCACAGACCCGCCCCCCACACAGCGTCGAAGCGCCGGTGACGCGCCAAATAATCGGCGATCGTCCGCCACAGGGACCATCGCACCGCCAGCCAGAGCAGCCCGAAGGCGACCAACCCAAGAACCGTCCCCGGATGCAGTGCGACCCGCGCCGCCAAGCCGATCTTCCGCAGGCTGACCCCGACAATATACCCGAAACGCCCCTGTCCCAGCGCTCCCACCGCCGTTTCCAGATGTGTCCGCCGCAGATGCAGGACATGACTGAACAGTGCCCACA
This sequence comes from Armatimonadota bacterium, assembly GCA_031363565.1. Taxonomy (GTDB): domain Bacteria; phylum Armatimonadota; class Armatimonadia; order Armatimonadales; family Capsulimonadaceae; genus JANXMY01. The sequence goes on from JANLUQ010000126.1 coordinate 3,000, forward strand.
CAAAGACCAGCACAAACCCCGCAATGATACTGCCGAGGAGATGCTTCCAGCCGACCGGCTCTCCTCGAAGCCGCCGCCATGCAATAACGAACGTCGCCGTCGCCGTGATCGCCCCGCCCGCCTTTGCGCCGAACGAGGGGAAGGAGAGGACGAACACGACGAGGGCCAGCCAGAGCAAAATCGCGCCCCCTCCCGCCCCCAATAATGGGGGAGCCGGACAAGACGCTGCCTCCACCCCTTCTTGGTCGGCTTTCCCTCCTATTCCGGCTCTCCCCACACATGCCAGCAGCGCCCCGCCGATCAAGACGCCCATATACTCGTTACCGATCCCATAAAAGCGGATACCCGCCAGTGCATACTCGCTCAGGGCCGAGTTGGAGATCAAAGTCGTCCCCGTCAAGCCGTCCCCCACGATCACCAGCGCCGTCAGAGCACAGATCAGCGGAGGTGAGGGCAGCAAAGCCAGCAGGCCCGTCAGCCCGGCGAAGACGGCGACATACGCGCGTACGGTATGAATGTCGGCAAGCGGCGCAAGCAGCAGCGCGAGTGGCCAAGCCGAAACCACGCGCAGGCCATAGCGGGCGACTTGGCCGAGCAGACCGGTCATGCGGCCCGCGAGGTAGAGGCCCAGATTACCGAACACGATGGTAGCTGCGCCCAGCCCGACCGCCCAGAAGATCAGGTTCTGCGCCTCCTGGTTCAGCCGCGTCAGCCGGTCCATGCCCGCCAATCTCTCGCTGGGAAGCGCCGCCAAAGTGGCTCCAGCCCCGGTCATTTGGAGTGGTGTGGGGACATTTAGGGCAGCCAGGATCGTCGGCGCAATATCCCGCGCAGCGATCAGCCCGCGCGTCTGCGTCGTGTCCGAGGTCAGGGTCGCCGGTGCATGAACGTCGGTGGCAAGAAACGGCGTCAGACTGTCCCAGCCATCCCGATCTGTGAGGGGCGGCGCGGGGACGACGACAAACACCTGGCCATGGAAACCGTCCAGGACGTGTCCCAGGAAGCCGTCCAACCGGCGCAGGGCGCGGCCCCGATGTCCCTGGTAAGCGGCGGGCGATAGCAGTCTTTGCTGGTTCTCTCGCTCGGCGCGGGCGAAGTCGCCGAAGTGGACCACAACTAGGTCACAGGGGCGAAACGCCGCCTGCGTTGCCGCCCACAGATGCGCCGGGTCCATATGCCTGCCGCCCGGCGCAGTCGCATCAGCGACCGTGCCGTCCGAGACGATATCCGGGGCGGGTACGAACAGCAGCGCGGGACGGTAGGAACCAGTGTCGTCCCCGTCGGCGTTGCCGATCAGCGCCGTCCGCACTCCGACCCGCCGCAGGGCATCGGCCATGCGCCCCTGTGAGACGTCCCCCACCCGCGCCGTGTCGCCTGCACCCAAGGTCGCGTAGACATTGGCGACCGGGTCCGGCTTCTGCGCCAGGCCGGGCGACATCAGGGCAACCGCGCCCCCTTCACGCATCCGCGTCAGGTTCGGCAGCTCGGAGCGCGTGACATCGGACAGCGTCAGGTGGTCGGCGAGAATGACGAGGACTTGCGGGCGGGCGTGGAGCGGGAGGGCGAGTGAGAACAGGAGGAGCAGAAGTCCCCCTCGCCCCCAATTATGGGGGAGCCGGAATAGGAAGGAAAGCCGACGAAGAAGGGGTGCAGGCAGCATCTTCTGCGGCTCCCCTATTGTTGGGGGCGGGGTGGGCCTGTTCACGCCCCGCCCATCTCGTCCACAAGCCGCGCCGCCGCCGCCAGCGCCTCGGCCAGCTTCGACGGGTCCTTGCCGCCCGCCTGCGCGGAGTCGGGACGACCGCCTCCCCCACCGCCGGCGACCCGCGCCGCCTCCTTGACGATGTTCCCGGCGTGCAGGCCGCGCGCCACCAGGTCCTTGCTGACTTTGACGGCGAGGGACACCTTTCCACCGCCCGCACCGCCCAAAATCACGACGCCGGATTGGAGCCGGTTTAAAGTCTCCTCCGCCAATATCCGCAAGGTGTCCGCATCGGCCCCGTCGCCGACCGCGTGGACGACTAGGGCGAAGCCATGGACGGTCTTTGCACTTGCGGCAAGCTGTTCCACCTGCCCGCCCGCCGCCGCCTTTTGCAGCGCGGCCAATTCTTTCTCCTTCAAGCGCAGTTCCGCTTGGAGCTTTTCGACCGAGGCGGGCGCGGCGGTCAGCGATGTCTTCAAAGACTGCGCGATATCGCCGAGCAGACGCTCCTGGTCCAAGGTCCGCATCAGGGCGGGCTTACCGGTCACGGCCTCGATGCGGCGGACGCCCGCCTGGCTGCTGCCCTCGGAAACGATTTTGAACAGGCCGGCCTGCGAGGTGTGCCGCAGGTGCGTCCCGCCGCAGAACTCCAGGCTGAAGTCGCCGGCCTCGACGACGCGCACCACATCGCCGTACTTCTCGCCGAACAGCATAGTCGCACCCATCTGTTTGGCATCTTCAATAGGCTTCTCGAATGTCTGCACGGGCAGATCGTCCAGAATCTTTTCGTTGACGATGCCCTCGACCTGCCGGGCCTCGTCGCGCGTCATCGCCTTGTCGTGCGAGAAATCGAAGCGCAGACGGTCCGGTGCGACCAGGGAGCCGCGCTGCTGGACGTGCGGCCCCAGGACGATCTGCAAGGCTTTGTGCAGCAGGTGCGTCGTCGTGTGGTTGCGCTGGATGTTGGACCGACGGCCCGCATCAATCTCGGCGTCTATGGTTTCGCCGACGCGCAGTTCGCCCGCCGCCACGGTCGTCGTGTGGAACCAGTAGCCGCTGTCCTTCTGCGTGTCGGACACGTCTGCCGCGCCGTCCTCGCCGTGCAAACGGCCCGTGTCACCGACCTGGCCGCCCGCCTCGGCATAAAACGGCGTCTGGTCGAGAACGACCTGCACCGTCTCGCCCTCCCTGGCCCGTTCGACAAGCTGGCCGCCTTGTACGATGGCGACGATCTGCCCCTGCGTCCTCGTCTCGGAGTAACCGACAAACAGCGTCTTCCTCGTGTCGCGCTCCCGTAGGACGGGCACAACATTGTCGGCAAATGCCTCACGCTGCTTGCCACCCTCCGAGACGAGTAGGTGCTGCAGCCAAAGTTCTTCGTAGCGCGCCATGTCCACGCTCACACCCGCCTCACGGGCAAGCTCGGTCGTCATCTCAGCAGGGAAACCATAGGTCGTGAATAGGACAAAGGCATCGTCGCCCGTAACCGCCTTGGACCGCTTTACGCTCTCGCTGTCTAGAATAGACTGAAGCCGCGCCGAACCGGATTCCAGTGTCCGCCGAAACTGGCGCTCCTCAATGGTCGCATAGCGCATAATCGTCTCGCGCCGCGTCTCCAAATCGGGATAATCAGCCTTGCGGTGGTCAATCACGGTGGGCAGCAACACGTCCAGGAATGGCTTGTCCAGGCCCAGCACGTTGCGGCCTGCCAGGATCGCCCGGCGTATGACGCGGCGCAAAACGTAGCCTTGGCCGACATTCGAAGGCAAGATGCCATCGGCGAGGCAGAATGCCGTCGCGCGGACATGGTCTGCCACGCGCCGGAAGGCGGTATCCTTTTTGTCATCGTCCCTGCTGGTATAGGTCAGCCCCGAGAGTTCTTCCAGCCGGCGGATGATCGGCGTGAACAGGTCCGTCTCGAACGGCCCGCGCAGGTTCGCTAGCGCCGCCGCCGTGCGCTCCAAACCCATGCCCGTGTCAATGTTGCGCTTGGGCAGCGGGTTCAGTTCGCCCTTATCGTCCCGGTCATAGGTCATGAAGACCAGGTTCCAGATCTCCAGCCAGCGCTTGTCGTCCCACACGCCGTCCAGCGTCGGCGCTAGTTCCGGCTGCGTGTCCCAGAAGATCTCTGAGTCGGGTCCGCAGGGGCCGGTGGGGCCGACGAACCAATAGTTATCTTCGACACCCATGCGGAAGATCTTGCGCTCCGGCATCCCGCACGCGCGCCATAGATCAAACGCCTCGTCGTCATCCTTGTAGATCGTGACCCGGATGCGCTCGATGTCCACCTTCAGCACATCGAACAAAAACTCCCAAGCGTATTGGATCGCCTCAGCCTTGAAGTAGTCCCCGAACGAGAAGTTGCCCAGCATCTCGAAGAACGTGCAGTGGGAGGTGTCCCCCACCTCCTCGATGTCCGTCGTGCGAAAGCACTTCTGCACCGTCGCCGCGCGCGGCGCGGGCGGCGTCTCCAGGCCTAAGAAGTAGGGCTTGAACTGGACCATTCCAGCATTGGTGAACAGCAGCGTGGTGTCGTTGGGCACGAGCGACGACGAAGGAATCTGCTTTGATCCCTTGCTGATAAAGAATTCGATGTATTTCCGGCGCAGTTCGCTGGCGAGCATGAAAAAGTCTCCGTTGGCTAGATGGCAGTGATTATAGCATAAAAGCCCCGGCCTCTGGGTAGAAGACTGGGGCTTTTCCTGATGCCGTTCCCGTGGAGCAGGGGCGGGGGACGCTACGCCGCTTGCTTCTTCCGCCGGGCCGCGACGATCATCCCGCCCAAGCTCAGGGCTAGCAGCAATCCAAAGC
>JANLUQ010000129.1:0-5653 GCA_031363565.1 Armatimonadota bacterium
GAGAAGAGGTGCCTTGGCACTATTCACCCCCCCTTCCCTGGCGCAACTGCACCCGACCCGAGGGGAGGGGCGCGACTTGTCGCGGGGAGAGGATCATGCGCCACCTTCCGCCCGTTGTCCACCCAGATCTTGGTGCGGGTGGACGAAAGCGTCTGATCGCCTGCGTCCTGCGCCAGCGCCTCGATGACATACTCGCCGTCGGGCACCAGGCGTGTGTTCCAGGCGAAGACGTAGGGGGCGGAGTTGCTGACGCCCCGGAACTGGCCGTCTACATAGAAGGAGACATAGGCAGTGCGGCGGTCGGGGGCGGCAGCGGTAAGCGTGATCAGGCCGCGCGTCACCATCGTCTTGCCCGTGCGGGCGGAGGCCAGGGCGGAGGCGGCATAATCGCGCTCGGCGACGGTGATCTCGCCCGTGCGCCAGGCGGCGTCTCCCGGCACGTCCCGGACCAGGCGCAGGGCGGTGACATCGGCTAGGCCCAGCGTGTGGTCGCCGATGATCGTCGGCATCCCCTGCCACGGCCCATGGCGGCGCTGGACCTCCGCCCGCCAGGAGTGGCCGGGCTGGTCGCGCGCCCAGGCCAGGTCGAAGTAGCCGAAAAAGAGCGGCGGCGTCCCTTCCATCTCGGGCACGGGTGGCTTCTTGCGGGACCCAATGACCAGCACCGAAGGTGCGCCCGCACCGTCCCCCTGGGCGTTGTGGTAGGCGGGCTGGATCTGGAAGCCGCCGCGCCGCTCCGGGCCGATGCCCTCGAAAAGCGGTGATGTGGTGACCGGGGCCGTCGAGACCGTCAGAACTCCGTCGTGGTTGGTGTTCAGGGCACCCACGCCCGTGTACGAGCAGCCATCGTAGCGGCCCACGCCGACGACGGGCTTGACGACATGCGTCAGCAGCTTCGTCGTCCGGTCGGCGAAGGTCACTCGCACCTCGCCGCCGGCCACGTTGTCGAAGAAGACCTCTTTCAATGGATTGGCCGGGGCAAGGGCGCGAATGAGCAGCACATCGCCGGCGCGTGGGATATAATTGAGCGGCAGGGCCTGCGAACTTCCTCCCACCTTGGTCTCCAGTGAAACGGGGTTGCCGACGAGCGGGCTGAGGTCGCGGAAAATGCCGGTCCCGACCGGGATGTTGGTGTAGATGCCGGACAGCCCCGAGACGTGCCCACCGAATAGGTTGGGCGTCTGGGCGAACTCGCGTGGCAGGATGTTGATCAGCAGCGGGTCGGGCGTGTCCAGGTCTCCCACCCGTATCCGCAGGCCGTGGACGGCGACGGCGGCGACTGTGCCGGGCTGGGCGTAGCCGCTGGCCGAGTAGCCCATCAAACTCTGCGTGGCGGGCGCGGTGACGCGCCCGACCAGATGCCAGGTCTTGCCTCTGTCGCCCGAGACCTGGATCGCCCCATCAATGCTGTTGACGATGCGGATACGGTGCGTCTCCACCTGCTCGAACGGGGCAAATGCCGGTGGCCGCTCGTCCGCGTGGACCGGAGGAGACGCGGGCAAGACAGTGACGAGAAGCAGAATGGAGAGCAGCAGGGCCGGGACGCGCATGGGGGGATTATACCCGATGCCGACCTACCCCCGCCGCCGCAGCGGGCTGCCCGGAGCGCAAGCGGAGCAGCAGGTTCCACTCGGCGACCGTCTGGGGCCAGGCCCAAGCCCTGCGCGCTCAGGCTCGACCCCGAGCCGCTGCAATGTCTGCTGCGTACTCGGCGACCGTCCTCTCGACCTTGGGGATTTGACGCACAATGTCTTCGGGAACGGGCCGCATGGTCCCGCCCGGATTCCCCGAGGGAGAACCGGTGCTGCCGGATGCGTTCGGAGTCTTCGGGTTTTTCGGTGTGGCCGCCATGGTTATTCGCTCCCATTCCTTGGCGCTGATCGCGCCAACAAGATGCGGCAGGCACTGGAATATCCGGTCTTCCAACTGATCGGTAAAGAATGCTGCATCCCTCGAGTCACAGCATACTACGCCCAGTGGCCTTTTGCTACCCTCTTCGACCAGTGCGATTGCCAGAAAAGATCTGCGATCAGCGGTCACTGATCTCGCATGACGCCGCCGGAGGTTGAAGTCTTTCACCAGGTATTCTACAAGCGACGTGTGTTCAGGCACGACGTACTCCAGGGAGGTCGGCCCCCTCTGCTCCATCCCGCGATTTAGCAGTGTATGAAACCCACACGCTGCCCCGGCTTCACGCTGGTCGAGCTGCTCGTCGTCATCGCGATCCTCGCCATCATCATGGCGATCTTGTTCCCCGTTCTTCGCCCATGCCCGCGAACGGGCGCGGCAGACTGACGTGTGCCTCCAATCTCCGGCAGATCGGGGTGGCGACGATGCAGTATGTCGGGGATAACAATGATACGCCGTTCCCCAAACCTTATGGGGATGTCAACGGCAGGGTGAACTGGAGTTCCTACACCCGACTGGGGCAGCGCGTTGACAAGTCGCGCGGTATGCTGGGGCCTTATCTCAAAAATGACACCGTTTGGGTCTGCCCTCCGATAGAGGCAGTGAGTCGGTAGAAGAGAAAGCGTCGAGAAGAGGACGCGATGAGACGCGCCCCTACGGCCAGGAGGATGGATGCTGCCCCTTGCCGATACGCTGGAAGGGCTTCATCAGGCTTTGTCGCCGGGCATCTGCGTCCGCAGGGCGGAGACGTACCAGTCCAGAAACAGGTCGGGGTGCGGACGGACCAAAACCGTGACGTTCGGCGGACCGTCGGTGATCCGTGTCAGGCCGCTGTCATCCACCACGACGTGGTCGCGCTCCTCGTCGCAGAAGCGATGACCCACCGCATAGGCCACCGCCGCCACATCGAACAGCGTCGGGGTGCCTTGGCCCCACAGGTTGGTCAGGGCGGCCAGCGCGTCTGTCCCCGGTGTCCCGTCGGCGAACAGGCGCTTCTGCCGCCCGGCATCCAGGTGCAGCATCGTCGTCACCTCAAGGCCCGCCATCACAAGCGGCACCCCGCTCGCGAAGACGATGCGCGCGGCAGCCGGGTCCCGGCTGATGTTCCATTCCGGCACGGTCGGGGCTTGGCCGTTGTAGCCGACATACACCGCCCCGCCCATCAGCACGATGCGCCGGATCTTCGGCTTGACTTCGGGGTAGCGGGTCAGCAGATCGCCCAGGTTCATCAGCGGGCCGATGCCGATCAAGGTGATCTGCCCAGGCGCGGCATCTATCTGGGCCTTCAGGAACAAGACCGCGTCTTCCGACTTGAGCGCCGGGGACCGGAAACCGCGCGCCCACTCGTACTGACGGCCGATCGCCGACGCGCCTATGCGGCCCGCATAGACCGGGACATCGCTCCGCCCCAATGCGGCCAGCAGCTTGGCGGCGACCTGTGCCCGCTTCCCAGTCTCGCCGAAAGTTGCCGTCACCCCCAGCAGCTTCACGCCGGGCGCGGAGGCCACCAGGGCAAGGGCGTAGGCGTCGTCAATATCGTCCGCGATGTCGGTGTCCAGGATCACTTTTTCCTGAACCGCCCCAGCCGACGCCGGGGGCAGGGCACGGCATGGCCCGATGAGCAGGCAGAGCGAGACTGCTATGGCGGCCCATACCCCTAGTCTTCGGAGCCTGACGCGGCTTGATATCACTGGTCGTCGCGCAGGTCCGCGAACAGGATCGTGGACAAATACCGCTCTCCGTTGGACGGAATGATGACGACGATCGTCTTCCCGGCGTTCTCGGGCCGGTGGGCAAGCTGAATGGCGGCGCAGACGGCGGAGCCGGAGGAAAGGCCGATCAAGATGCCCTCCTCGAAGGCCGTGCGCCGCGCCCAATGGACCGAGTCTTCGGTCGTCACCTGGATGACCTCGTCAATGATCGCCATGTCCAGGTTATCTGGGATAAAGCCTGCGCCGATGCCTTGCAGCTTGTGCGGGCCGGGCTTCAGCGGCACCCCTTCGCGGGTCTGCGTGATGATCGGCGAATCGCGCGGCTCGACGGCGACGGCCTGGAAAGAAGGCTTGCGCGCCTTGATCGCTTCGGCGATGCCGCTGATCGTCCCGCCCGTGCCGACGCCCGCCACGAGGATGTCCGCCGTGCCGTCCGTATCGTTCCAGATCTCCTCGGCCGTGGTCGTGCGGTGGATGGCGGGGTTGGCCGGGTTCTTGAACTGCTGCGGCACGAACGAATGCGGCGTCCGGGCGGCGATGCGCTCGGCCTCGGCGATGGCCCCGCGCATCCCTTCCGTGCCTGGTGTCAGGACCAGCTCGGCCCCGTAGCCGCGCAGGAGCAGGCGGCGCTCCATGCTCATGGTGTCCGGCATGGTCAGGATGCAGCGATAGCCCTTGGCGGCGCAGGCGAAGGCCATGCCGATGCCGGTGTTGCCGGAGGTAGGCTCGATCACGACCGAATCGGAGGTGAGGATGCCGCGCTCCTCGGCGTCGTCCAGCATGGCGACGGCAATACGGTCCTTGACCGAGGAAGCCGGGTTGAAAAACTCCAGCTTGGCGAGAACGGTGGCCGGGGCGCCGTCGGTGACGCGGTTCAGCTTGACTAGCGGCGTGAAGCCGACAAGGTCGGTGATACGCTCGTATACCTTCATGGTGATTATGGTTCCTTCTCTTAGCCTGATAATACCCAAAGGGGGGGCAGGTGTCAACCTGCACCGGACAGGATCATCCCCGCCATGCCACTCGCCCGCCGACCAGTGTCCATGCCACCACGCCCGTGTCCGGGTGCAGGATGACGAGGTCCCCGGCCCGATCCGGCGCGACCTCCCCCAGCCGGTGACTCAGTCCGAGCTGCCGGGCCGCGTTGCCGCTCGACAGCCGGGCCGCATCGCTCGGTCCGATATGGGCGAAGCCCATGACATTGACGAAGGCCTGGCTCATGGTCAGCACGCTGCCCGCCAGCGTCCCATCGGCGAAGGCCGCCGTGCCGTCCTTGACGAAGACCTGCTGGCCGCCCAGCGTGTATTCGCCGTCCGGCATGGCCGCGCCCTCGATGGCATCGGTAATCAGGACCGCCCCCGATGCGCCCTTCGCGGCGACGATGAGCTTGACGATGAGCGGGTCTAAATGGACGCCGTCGGCAATGATCTCGCAGACGACTTCGGGCTGGGCCAGGACTGCGCCGACTGTCCCCGGCTCGCGATGGTGCAGCCCGCGCATGGCATTGAAGGTATGGGTCGCCTGCGTCGCGCCCCATGCGATCGCCGTCAGCACGTCCGCCGCCTTCGCGTCGGTGTGGCCGACCGAGACGATGATGCCGCTCGCCCGCGCCTGCCGAATGATCTCCTCCGCCCCAGGCACTTCGGGCGCGAGTGTGACCTGCCGGATCGTCCCCCCCGACAGCGCGATCCAGTGCCTCATCTCATCTCCATCGGGCGGGCGCACAAACGCGAGCGGCTGTGCCCCGCGCCGCGCCGCGCAGAGATACGGCCCTTCCAGGTGAATGCCCAGAATGCGCGCTTCGCCCTCGCCCGGCCCCGCCTCCACGACCTCCCGCGCCGCCGAAACCGCCCGGTCCGTGTCCTCCCGCGAAGCCGTCAGCGTCGTTGCCAAAAGCCCCGTCGTGCCGAAGCGGGCGTGCGTGCGCGCGATGTGCCGCGCCGCCTCCGCCGTCCCGTGCATGAAGTCCGCCCCGCCCCCGCCGTGGACATGCATGTCCACGAAGCCGGGCAGGACGAGCAGCCCCGAGGCGT
>JANLUQ010000377.1:0-5105 GCA_031363565.1 Armatimonadota bacterium
TGGCCTCGCCCATCGGCAGCGGGCAGGGGATGAAGACGCGCGAGCAAATCAGGATCATCTTGGAGCAGGCAACGGTCCCGGTCGTCGTGGATGCGGGTATCGGCGTCCCGTCCGAAGCCGCAGCGGCGATGGAGATGGGGGCGTCGGCCTGCCTGGTCAACACGGCCATCGCCCGCGCCGCCGACCCCGCCTTGATGGGTGAGGCCATGCGAATGGGCGTCGAGGCGGGCCGCAAGGCGTTCCTGGCGGGCCGGATGCCGGTTCTGCCTTATGCCAGCGCCAGCAGCCCGCTGGAAGGCGTCGTGCGGTGACGAATCTGCCGCAGCCTTGCCTGATGCTGGTCACCGAGCCGTCGCCCCGCCTGCCGCAGATCGCGGGCGAGGCGGTCGGGGGCGGGGTCAACGTGGTGCATCTCCGGGATAAGCGGCCCGCTGCCCATGGCCTTCGGCTGACCTTCAAGGGGCTGGGCCAGTCCCTGCGCTCGGGGACCATCGTCATCGTCAACGCGGACTGGCAGCGCGCGGTCGGGTTCGGCGCGCGCCACATTCACTTGCCTGAGCAGTCGGCCCCGGTGGGAGTCATTCGGCATCGCCTGGGGTCGGGGGCGCTGGCCGGCAAGTCCGCCCACTCCGTCGAGGCCGCCATCAGGGCGGCTTCGCAGGGGGCGGATTACATCATCGCCGGGACCATCTTCGCCTCGCAAAGCCACCCGGACATCGAGCCGATGGGGCTGGACTTCCTGCGCGACGTATGCGCCGCCGTCTCTATCCCAGTGCTCGCCATCGGCGGGGTGACGCCGGACAACTTGGGCGCGTGTATTGAAGCGGGCGCGGCGGGCGTGGCCGTGCTGTCGCCGATCATGCGGGCGACGGACCCTAAGGCCGCCGCGCAAGCATATCGGGCGGCGCTGGACGCCGCCTGGGAGGAACGGACCCACCCCGATGCAAGCGGCGACTCTCCCGAAACAGCAGGGTGAAGAGTCTCGGAAAATGCCTTTGGCATACACTCTCCCCCTCTCCGTTTCGGGGCGGGTGGCGAGGAACGAGTCGGGAGGGGTTCTGGAGTAACAATTATGCAGATTATCGTGAACGGGGATGTGCGCGACGTGGAGGACACGCCGACAATCGGTGCGCTCTTGGCCTCGCGTCGCCTGAACGCCAAGGTGGTGGTCGTGGAGCGGAACGGCGAGATCGTCCCGCGCGGCCTGTATGACGAGGTGACGCTGGCAACCGGCGACGTGCTGGAGATCGTCCAAATGATGGCAGGGGGATAGCAATACATGCGCCGCATGTTTCCTCGGGCGTTCACTCTGATCGAGCTGCTCGTCGTCATCGCCATTATCTCCATTCTCGCGGCTATACTCTTTCCCGTGTTTTCCCATGTTCGTGAGAACGCGCGGCGGGCGACATGCCAGAGCAACTTGAAACAGATCGGGCTGGCCTTTGCCCAATATACACAGGATTACGATGAGGGCTACCCCTGCGACACATCCGATCCTTACTTGTGGCAGGGACGGCACTTCCGGTGGCCGATCATGCCTTATCTGACACTGGGGCAGAGGAAGACCCCTACGGGGTTTACGTCGGTCGCCGGTTCGGGCAATGCCGGGTTCCTGCACTGTCCCTCTGATCTGGCGCCCAGCTTTGACAGCACCTCGTATGCCTACAGCGCGGCGTTTTATCTCACTCCGGCAGGCGCGGCGTCCGTAACTGGCGTGGGCTGTCTTTATGCATCACCTTGCCCCGGCGTCATGCCGACGCCGCAAACACTGGCGCAGGTGGCGGCCCCCGCGCGCAAGATCCTGGTGGGCGAGTGGTCGGACAACCATGACAGCCTAAATGCCGGTGGATGGTGGACCGCCAATCTGAATTCGTCCCGCGACTATTTGTTCGCCGACGGCCATGTCAAATATGTCCGCGCAGCGGCTCTCGTCCAAGCACAGCAGCCGGGGCGATACCCGGACGGTTTCCCGGACCCGAATGTGACGCCTGGCGGGCTTTCGGGCAGCGACGTTCTCTGACAGATACGCGCACGACTCATGACACATACGGCACCAGATTATCTGATCCTTGGCGGCGGCGTCATCGGCCTCTCGGTCGCCTATCACCTGAGCCATCAAGGGGCGTCGGTGAGGGTGCTTGACGCGGGGGAGCCGGGGCAGGCATCGGCTGCCGCCGCGGGAATGCTGGCACCCTTGGCGGAAGCAAGCGAGCCGGGGCCGTTCCTCGACCTGGCGCTGGACAGCCTGCGCCGCTACCCTGCCTTCGTCGCCGCCCTGAGCGACGCGGGCGGGTCTGATTTAAGCCTTCAAGGGCCGGGGATGCTGCGCGTTGCGCGGACAGACGCCGAGGAAGCAGTCCTCTGCCGTGCGCTTTCCTGGCAGCCCGCCTTGGGCCTGCCGCTGCGCCGGCTGACCGGAGCTGAAGCGCGCCGCCTGGAACCGGGCCTGGGCGGGAACGTCCAGGCCGCCGTGCTCTCCCCCCACGAGAAGCACGTCGAGCCGCGCTTGCTGTTGGCCGTTCTGTCCGCCGCCTGCCGCGTGCAGGGCGTCGAACTCATTACACACAGCCCGGCGATGAGCCTGGAAATGGCGGCAGGTCGCGCCCATGCCATCCTGTCCGGCCCAATTCGGCACACGTTCGGCACGCTCGTACTCGCCGCCGGGGCGTGGAGTTGTGCGTTAGGGCAGCTTCTCGCCTTTGATGTGCCCGTGACCCCCCTCCGGGGCCAGATCCTTGCCCTCGGCCCGCAGACACCCGCGCCGTTCTCCCACACGCTCTACACCCACGGTGCGTACCTCGTGCCGCGTGCCGACGGCCGCATCGTGGCGGGGGCGACCGAAGAGTGGGCCGGCTTCAACGTCACGACCGACGACGCGGCGATCGCGGGCCTGCGTGCCGAGGCGTCTGCCCTGGTCCCCGCGCTTGCCGACTGGCCCCTGCACAGTGCCTGGGCGGGCCTGCGCCCTGTCAGCCCGGACGGCCTGCCCCTCCTGGGCCGCGTGCCGGGCTGGGACAATGTTCATGTGGTGACCGGACACGGGCGCAACGGCATCCTGCTGACACCCATCACGGGCGCACTCATGGCCGAGCACCTGCTGCACGACGCCCCGCTCCCCACCGCCTTCGACCCTGCCCGATTTGGAAGTAATCCATGACGACTGTTGCCTTGACCATCGCCGGTTCGGACCCCAGCGGCGGGGCCGGCATCCAGGCCGATCTGCGGACCTTTGCCGCCCTGGGCGTCGTCGGCGTCTCGGTCATCACGGCCCTGACGGTGCAGAACAGCCTTGGCGTTCAATCCGTTCACCCCGTCCCCGCCGACGTGCTGGCGGCACAGCTTGAGGCCATTCTGAGCGACACGAAGGTCCAGGCCGTCAAGATCGGGATGCTCGGCGGGGCCGACCAGGTCCGCGCCGTCGCCGCCGCTCTCCGCAAGTACGCCCCGCCGAACATCGTCCTCGACCCGGTCCTCGCCTCGACCGGCGGCGTCCCGCTGTTGGACGAGGAAGGCCGTGCGGCCCTGCTAACGGAGTTGATGCCGCTGTGCGACCTGGTGACGCCGAATCTCAGCGAAGCCGCTGTTCTGACTGGCCTTTCGGCCTATGACCCCGACACGATGCGAACAGCAGGTGATCGCTTGCTGTCGCTCGGCGTCAGAGCGGCATTAGTCAAAGGAGGGCATCTGAATGGCGATCCCGTAGATGTGCTAATCTATGTGGAAGATGGGCTAACGCTATGCGACAATGATCTGTCAAGCGAACGGATTAACACGGAGCACACTCATGGTACAGGATGCGCCCTTTCGGCTGGAATCGCCGCACTTCTGGCGCAAGGTGAACACATATGGAGAGCAGTAAGCGAGACAAAGACTTGGTTGTTTTACGCTTTGAAGTCACCGGTAGTCGTCGGCAAAGGGCGCGGGTATCCAGATATAGGTTTGGCCCCGGCGAAGCGCCTTGACATCGGATACCAGGAGAAGTTGTCCCTGCTGCGAGGTGTGTATGTGGTCACAGACGCCAACCTGAATTTGGGGCGCTCTCATCAGGACGTTCTGCGGGCTGCCTATTCTGGGGATGTGACTGTCGTACAATACCGGGAGAAATCGCTGCCGTTCCCAGCCCTAATCCGCTCCGCAAGAAAACTACGCCTGGATGTGCCAATGAATGCGCTTCTTATCGTCAACGACCGTGTGGATGTCGCGCTGGCTTCTAAGGCTGATGGCGTGCATCTTGGTCCGGATGATATGCCGCCGAGGTATGCACGGGAGGTTATGGGGCCGCACAAAATCATTGGCGTCTCCATTGCCACCGTGGGAGAAGCTAAAGCCGCCGCGCCGTATGCCTCCTATTTCGGCGTCGGTGCCATCTTCGGCTCCAAGACTAAGCTGGACGCAGGAGCGCCAATCGGCGTTGAACGCATACGGGAGATCAAGGCGGCCTTCCCGGATATTCCTATTGTCGCCATCGGTGGTATCAACGCCGAGAACATCGCCCTCGTCGCCCAGGCGGGCGCGGACGCCGCCGCTGTGGTATCCGCCGTGGTTGCCGCGCCGGACATGGAGGCGGCGACGCGTGAGTTGGCCGCGCGGTTCGAGGCGGGGAAAGCAACCGGCATTGAAATGCCGGCCTACTCTTGAGTGAAAACCCCTCCGGGGTTGAGGATGGATTCCTATAGGGGCGCCGCTTGCCGCGCCCTCTGTTCCTGCCGCGCTCTGTCTGCTCTTGTTCTAACTTGTCCTCAGTCGCGGAGCGACTTTCATTCACGAGTAGGCCGGCATTTCAATGCCGGTTGCTTCTGAGTCAGCCACCCCCGCCCCCGTCACTTCCTCCTCCACCTCCGTCACTTCCTCCTCCGCCCCCATCGCCGCCCCCATGGCGTCCGGCGTCTCCGTGACTGCCCCCGTCCCCATCGTGGCCACCGTGATGGCCCCCGGCATGGCTCGCGTGGCCTGCGCTGTGACCGATGGCGCTTGCACCTTCGTTACTGCTGTCTCCTGTAATGCCGCCGTCGTATCCGCCGCCGCCGCCGCTGTCACCGCCGCCGGACTGGCGGGAGCGGCGCGGGCCGCGCGAGGCGAAGACGATTAGGGCGATTACACCCAGC
>JANLUQ010000390.1:0-5961 GCA_031363565.1 Armatimonadota bacterium
CCCCCCCCACCACCCCCCCCCCCCCCCCCGGTGCACTGTTCTTCTTGTTTATTGGGGCGGTGTTAGCCGGGCTCCGCCCCGGCGGGGCCGCGCCCGAAATTGTTTTTGCCCCGCGCCCCCCCGCGCCAGTAGAGCGGATGCGCGATGGTGACAACGGTCGTGTCATGGAAGGTGCCGCCGGAGGGGGAGATGGTCGGCGCGGTTTCCGGCCCGCTGCCGGCCCGGTGGTCGGCCAGCGTGTCGGACAGGGGCCGCGCGGCCACGACGGCGTCGTGACCGCCGCTCGCCACAGAAACGGCGAAGACGCGGATACGCGGGTCGTCAGGCAGTGTCAGTGAGGTCGCCCCGTCTGGAACGGCGAAGCCATACTTGAACAGGTAGCTGTAGGCATAGAACTCGTTGCCACTCTGCGGGTTGTGCCGGTGCGAGGAGAACCAGGCCACCTCGGCAGGCTTCACATAGCCTGGCGTCAGACCGCCGAACTCGTTATGCCAGTCGTAGGACAGTTCCGGCACGTCGCCCTGCCAGAGCCGGTTATCCCATTGCCCAATAAAACCACCCCAGTCCTGCACCGTGGCTGGGTATGTCTTGCTGCCGACGGTGAAGCGCGCAGGGATGTCACCGTCTGAGGAAGCCGCCAGCAGGTACACGCGCGACTGACCAGCGGGCAAAGTAATCGTCTGGCCCCGGCAGGAGAGGGCGTTCTTCGCGCCATCCGCCGTGGGGCCGATCTGGAACACGACCCCATCGCTGTTGATCGTCGCCGGCAGCGCCTCGCCAGGCAGGGTCCGG
Source organism: Armatimonadota bacterium (assembly GCA_031363565.1). GTDB lineage: Bacteria > Armatimonadota > Armatimonadia > Armatimonadales > Capsulimonadaceae > JANXMY01. The sequence goes on from JANLUQ010000390.1 coordinate 793, forward strand.
CCGGCGGCATCGAAGGCGCCGTCGGCAGGAGCGCGGGTAAAGCTGACCGCGTCCACGTCATAGGCGAGGGCGACGGGCCGACTGCGGATGGGGGCAACATGCGCGGCCGGCCGGCCCAGCTTCAATGCGAACGCCCGCAGACTGAAGCCGCCGAGGTCGGTCATCAGGACACCGTTCCTGACCGTCGCCGGACCGAGCGGCGCTTCTTGGCCGTTCACTTCACGGGCGGAAAGGATCGGCGCGGCCATCTTGACCTGCACTCCCGAGGCGGATTTCCCGCGCAGCTCCCGCAGGCGGATGATGACCTCACTGCTGTCTTCGGCCTTTTTCAAGGCCGAGATCTCGACCTGCGGGGTGCTGACGGAGGCCAGCGAGAGCGTCCTGCCCAGCGCCCCAGCATGGGTGGGCGTTTGGAAGGTCATCAATGGCTGGTTGAGCCGTTTGGCCGTCCATGGGACATTAGCCGAACGCCAGTCACCGACATGGGGGGCCAGGGCATAGAGAATGTCGTGCCGTCCGGTGTCCTGCGTCGCCTGATCCTGGTAGCCGCCCCGGACGCCGGGGGTGTACAAGAGGGTCAGTCGCACGGTGCTGTCATCGGGCTTGTCCGAGCCGAACTTGGAGTCGTTGAGGACCGCGACGCCGTACTTGCCGTCAACGGCGGTCAGGTCGAACCACTGGTGCTGCGGGACCTCATACTTCTTGGGGTCGTTATTGCCCCGCTCGATGGCCCCGACTTGCAGGTCGTAGGTCGCCTTGGGGTTCGACGTCGTAAGAGGGAAGGACGCCTTGAGGGCCGTCTGCCGGGTCTGCCAGTCAATCTTGTTCGCGACCTCGACGCGGTCCCCTGCCCCGCCCGAGGCCAGGCGGATCGTCTGCACGAACCGTGACCCGTCGGTCGTCCGCGTCACTTCCAGGGCGACCCGCACCGGGCCGGCCTCGACGATCCGCATTTGGGCCGGGCCGTTCACATAGCCGCGCGGCGCTTTTTGGGCGTCTGCCCAGTCCATGTTCCAGGCGGGGAACTGGCTGGGGTTTTCATACTGGAAGGCCAGCCGCGCGGGGTTCTCCAGCGTTTCTTTGTGGTTCACCTTGTCGTAGACTGAGGCGATGTCGCCGTCCGCGTTGAGGGTCACCCGGAACCGCGCGTTTTCGAGCGAATTCTTGCCGATTTTGAGGACGCCAATCCCCGGTGCGGACACGAGGGGTCGCGCATCGAAGGCCGCGAAGCCCATAGAGGACACGGAAGCCAGGAACAAAACTTTGACGGTGTTCCCGGCACGCATCAGCGTCTGGGTCGGCACCGGTAGGCCGTTGGGGCCATAGACCTGCACCTGGGCTGGGGCGGCGCCTGGAAAAGTCACTGTGGCCTCGGCCACGTCTTCACGCGCTATCGCTAGTGGGTTATAGACGACGAGCGCAACGCCCTTCGCCTGCGTGTTCATGGCGGACGCGACCGAGCCGACCGCGTCCTGGGTCACGGCCCCGAACTGGTTCAGGGCCAGAAGCTCATCGTTCCAGCAGTAATCATAGGCGATGGGGAGGCTGGTCCCAGGCAGCATGTCGTGCATCTGCGACCCCAGCACCAGGTCCCAGGCATCGTAGAGCCGCTTAGTGGGGTAGCTCGCCCCGCCCAGCCATTGGGCGGCGACCGAAGCGCGCTCCGCCGCATCGGCCAGCAGCTCGTTCTTGCGGTTCCACCGCTTCATGTAAGCCTCAGAGGTGATCGAACCCGCTGAGTGCTGGGTCAGCAGAAGCTCGCCCTTATAGCGCGGCAGTTTGGCGATCTGATCCGGCGTGAGGGTCTTGACCATCTCATCGGCTTTGGACGAGACGACTTTGATCTGCCCCGGCCCGACGATGCTTTTCTCCATCCAGCCGACGGCCCCCTCATCGGGCGCACCGCCCCGGTCGCCCGTGCCATAATAATGATAGTCCACAAACGAGCCGAACTGCGTGCCCGTCTTCTGGATGCGCGCCAGCCAGCTCGTGTTCTGGCTCAAATCCTCGTTGAACCCGGCGGCGTAACTGCCGGGGTCCAGGGCCGCCACAACGCCTTTCCCGTCCGGCCCCTGCCAGACGCCGACCGGGAATGGGATGCCGATCGCCGACCCCCAGGTGAGTTTTTGGGTGGAAAAGCCCTGAATGCCGCAGTGGGCGAGTACAGTCGGCAAGGCATAGGGAAAGCCGAAGCAGTCCGGGAGCATGAACTCCTGGCTGGCGATACCGAACTCGCGCCGGAAGAAATGGTTGCCGTAAAGCGTATGCCGTACCAGCGACTCGGCGGACGGCACATTGGCATCGCCCTCGTCCACCGACGACCCGCAGGGGAACCAGTTACCGGCTTTGACGTACTGCTTCACTTTGAGGTAGTCATCTGGATAATACTCCTTCATCATCTCATACCGGCGCGACCCGCTGAAATTGAAGACGTAGTCGGGATACTTCTCGAACAGCCGGAAATTGTTGTGCATGGTGTTGGGGATGAATTCCCGGATCACCTGCGGGTAGGACCAGCGCCACTGCGTATCCAGGTGAGCATAGCCGACGAGGTAGAGCGTGTTCCCCTGGGACAGATCCGTCGGATGCGGCACCCTCTTCGCCGCCTGCTGCGCCCTGGCGGCATTCGTCGTCCCCAGCATAGCCGCCGCCAGCAGCAGCGGCCCGGCGGCCCGCCTTATCCAATGGGTTTCTCCACCCTGCGTCTTTTTCCGTGCCATTTTGGTCCTCTCATCGTCTTCTGCACCGCTCTGTTCGACATCGGGCCACAAAAGTCCTACCGGCCCCAGCGAAAACCGCGAGAAGGAATCCCGGCGGCGAATGTCGAATAAGGCAGGGGTCACTGTTATGAGCGTTTCGGCGGGACAATCGGGCAAGACGGGCATGGTGGATGTGAAGGTCACGATACCGGAGCTGGCGGACATCCGCCCGTTCTGGCTTCGGGACTATCCGCTCCATGCGACATTCGCGGAGCTATACCAGGACTGCATCAACCATGAAGATGTCCGCCGGTCCCGGCAGTCTTTAGAGCGGATCTCGCGTCACTTCTGGTTTGGAGAGAGGTTCCTGCCGCGCAGCGTGTCCCTGGCGTCTCAGCTCACAAGTGAGGGTCAGTCTTACGGGGAGCTTTCGCTGGTGCTGCGCCGCGATTTGTACCGGGTCGGGCCACCGACCCTGGTCGCAGGGAACATAGAGTACACCTACGCGGATGCCGAGGACCGCATCGACCGTGTGGTCACACTCGTTCTCGATAAGGCCGAGCGGCCCTGCTGCTTCGACCTGTGCGACTGGCGTGGGCGGCGCCTGACGCCTGACAAGTCGCTGGCCTCCCACTCCCTCTGGCCGGCCTGGGAAGAAGCAAAGGCCTTCCCAGAGCGCGCGACCCTGCGCCTGCGCCCGCGCACCGGCTGGCTCGCTTATGTTCTGCTGGCAGTCGCGCTTTTGGGGGGTACAGGGCTTGGCTACTGGCTCTGGACCGTTTTGGTCAGCCGCTCCGCCGTATGACCCGAAAATCGTCTCGCCGTTAGGTGTGTGGCGATGCCGAAACGGGAATGAATACGGCGGGAATAGCCTTGCAATCGTTTTGTTTGCGCCCTTCTGTTCTGACCTTATTTTTAGTCTTTGACATCGCCGCGAACTATGTAAGGAGACGAGACCGTGCCAATCACCAATGAGACGATCCTGGAAGCGAACCGCAGCATGTTGGGAAAGACCAATCGCTCGATCCTCTTCGCCAAGGTCAACCTCGACGAGTACCTTGACCCGGAGGCCCTGGAGCGCGACCGGGAATACACGCCCTCACTGGGAAGCCTGCTGTCCCGCGTGGAGGAGATGTCGGAAGAGCAGTTCCTGGCGATGGTGCGCGAGAACCTGACCGTCACCTCCTTCGCCGAATTCCTCGACAAGTTCCAGCCCGGCTTTTATTACCGCGTTCGCGGGCCCCAGATGGCGCAGGCTGCCGACGGGGATGTATCCACCGTGGAAGAGGCACCCGGCCCCCCCCAGATCGAGTTCTCGCTCGAAGGCGGCGCGGGCTGGAAAAAGATCCGTATCAGCGCCGACCACCCCTATATCCGCTGCCTGCGTGACCTGATCAAGAAGCGCGTCCGGCAGGATGTCTCCACATTTCGCGTGGATGTGGACGCCTCGTTATTTGCCTTCAAGCCCAAAAACCAGCGGACCCTGATGCGCAAGATCGCCGAGGATGTCCAGGTCAAGAACGACCGGTTGATGCTGGAAGTCAAGCGTAATCCTGCCTCCAAAGACACCGTCCGCGCCTTGGAAGCTTATCAGATCGCTGCCGATGATTTCCAGGGCGCGCTCGAAGACACTGTCCGCGTCCTGCCCACAGTCGTTTATGGCTTGGAGCAGACCGCAAACGAGCTAAAGCGTCAGGCGCCGGGCGGTGGCCCAGTTGATCCAAACGTCTACCAGATCGAGTTTGGCAAAGATCGGTCGCTGATCGCCTCACCGCGCTCGCTACCCACAATGCCAGCCCTGGAAGCACCTGACTCCGATGGCAAGAAGGGCAAGAAGCTGCTGGAAGGCAAGGACGAGGAAGGGAACGAGCTGGTCAAGTCGGAAGGTGTCTCCACGGGCACCGCCGTCGCCGTGCGGACGCTGGACACCGCCCTGGACAAAATCCGGGAACAGGGCAAGCTGGTCGCCGGCCAGGACATCGCCCTGGTCCCCCAGGAGAAGCGGTTCCCCATCGCGATCGGCAAGTTCATGGACAAGATGATTGACCGGGGTATGATTGCCCCGCTCATGGGTAATTTGGTGGCAACCGTTCTGCAAAACCCCAAAGAGCTGGCCTTGCTGAATCCGGACATCCGGGATGTGGAACATTACCACGACATGTTCCTGGGCGTCTACAGCAACGCGGTTGAGTCGTTCCTCCAAACGGTCACGCCGCTGTTCGAGACGATCATGGGCGTTTATCTGCTGTTCAACGAGTTCCCCTCCGATGTCCGCCTGCCCGACAGCATGAAGCCTGAGCTGATCATCGCCAATGATGATCTGCCGCATCTCTTCTTGTCGCGGCCCGACGAGCTGAAGCGGTTCTTCGAGGGGGCGAACGCTCAGGCCAATAACCAGTTCCGCGACGCTATTTCCTTCGTGATCGTGCCAAACGTCGCCGAGTTCAAGAAGAAGCGGCCTGCCAAGCGG
>JANLUQ010000399.1:0-5958 GCA_031363565.1 Armatimonadota bacterium
TTCATGTTCTGGTCGCCATTGACGGTGGCGGCCTCGAAGCCGGGCGAGACGCGCTCGGGGCGCAGCCACTTCACATGCCCGTCCTCCATCGCGAAGTTCGAGCCGCCCGCATGGATGCCCTGCCACTGGTAGCCGTAGCCGCCCCCGTTCAGGCCGTCCGTCCAGGCGGGCTGCCCCATCGGGCCGGTGACCCAGTGGGCGTCCGGACCGCTGTAGTCAATGAACCCCGCCCCGCCGTCGTTGCCGTGTCCGGCCCCCGAGTTGCCCTCGTTCGGGTCGCGCACGTCCGCCGTCACCCCCTGACACTCATTGAGAAGGACCGTACTGGACGGGGCGGTGGAGGCGGAAAGCACCCCGCCGCGCTGGTGGCCGTCCAGGTTGCCGTTGAAGCTGAAGGAGACGGAGGGCCGGGGCGTGCCGTCGTCGGGGCAGCGGAAGGCCTCGGCGCTGCTGACATAGGGATACACCTCGCCGGCCCAGCCGCGCCCCCAGAAGCCGAAGGGGACGACGTTGTTGCCGACCGGGTAGCGCTCCTCATTGTCCTGCGTGTACTGCATCATCGCCATGCTCACCTGCCGCAGATTGGACGAGCAGGAGGCGCGGCGGGCATTGTCGCGCACCTTAGCGAAGGTGGGGAACAGCAGTGCGGCGAGGATCGCGATGATGGCGATCACGACGAGCAGCTCGATGAGGGTGAAGCCTCGGATCGAGCTGGGCGCGGCCTGTCTGGGCGCGGCCTGTGTGCGGGCAGCAGGTTTGCGGGTTTCCATGATGGCTGATACGTTGGGGCGTGTCAAAAGGGTTCGCGGTTGTTGAACAAAGAGGGCGCGGTAACAGCGCCCTGCCGCGCTTCTGCGCCCTTCGCCACGTCGCAGTCACGATCGCCACGTCGTCCGAGGCAAGGGATGTCCTGTCGTAGGCGACCAGGATCGTCAAGACCTTGCTGCCGCCTTCGGCCCGGCCAGCATCATTTTGACCTGGGCCGGAACGGGCCGCCCCGTTTGGTGGTTGAATAGTGGTGATGCGCAGGACGGCAGGCAGGGCGGGTGGAGGCAGGAAGGGCAGCCAGAAAGAAGCAGAGCAGGACGAGAGCGTGTTTCATGGTGGGCCTCCGCTCCTCTCCCCGGCACAAGTGCCGACCCTCCCCTCGAAAGGGAGGGTGTGTCAAAGGAGCCAGGGCACCTCTTAACGGAAGGCCCTCCGGTCACGGCAGGCCCACGACCAGGCAAGTCTCACCCCCTTTCCCTTCGAGGGGAGGGTCGGCACTTGTGCCGGGGAGAGGGTGTTTCCCTCATAGACCCTGCGATTTGCAGTCTCCTTCAATGTGTGTTATACTATGCCATCAATGATGATCAACCTACTCAACAAAGGCCGGGGGCGCCCGGCATCGGATGCGACGGACAGCCCCCAGACCCGCGCCCGTCGCCTGCTGGAGCGGTGGGGAGGGGCGCCGCTGCTCTTCTTCGCCCTGCTGCCCGACAAGCGCTACTTGTTCGGCGAGGCAGAGGGGCGCGAGTGGGGCGTCGCCTACCGCGTCGTAGGCCGCCACGCGCTGGCCCTGGGCGACCCGCTTGGAGACCCCGAGGCGGTCCCAGACGCCATCGCCGCCTTTCTGAGCCTCTGCCGCCGGCAAGGGTGGCGGCCCGCCTTCTATCAAGTGACGGGGACGCATCTGGACGTCTACCGCGCATCGGGGCTGCGCGCGGTCAAGGTCGGCGAGGATGCCCAGATCGGCCTAGCCGACTTCTCGCTGGCGGGAAAGCGGTTCAAGAACCTGCGGAACGACATGCGGCGTATCGAGAAGGCCGGCGTGGTCCTGGAAACCTATGGCCCGGACGCGCCGCCGGACGCGCGCGTGACTGCCGAGATGGAGGCGATCTCGGAAGGCTGGCGGCGGGCGCACCGTGCGCGAGAAGGCAGCTTTGCGATGGGCGGCTTCGCGCCGGGGAGCGACCTGTTCCGGTCGAGCCGGTTCTTTGTCGCCCGCGACACAGGCAGTGGCCGGACGCTGGCATTCGCCACGTTTGTCCCGATCTTTGGCCCAGTCTTTGGCGCGGGCGAGACGCACGGCTGGACGCTGGACCTGATGCGGCGCCGCCCGGATGCCCTGCACGGAGTCATGGATTTTCTTATCACCTCCGCCGCCCAGACGTTCGGGGAGGAGGGGGCGGACCTGGTCAGCCTCGGTCTGTCGCCGCTGGCCGGGGCGGGCGAGGCGGGCGAGGGCGCCGCCGTCTTCCATGTCCGCCGGTTCCTGTTCACCCGCCTGGGCCGCGTCTACAACTTCCAGGGCCTGCACACTTTCAAATCCAAGTTCACGACAGATTGGGAAGCGCGCTACCTCGTCTCACGGCGCGGCCTGGGTCTGGCGGCGACGGCCGGAGCAGTCCTGAAGGCGCACCTTGCGGCGGACGCCCAACCCGCACCGATGCCCTTGCGGTCAAGACAGTCGGGTCGCCGCCGGACGATGGCCCTGGCCGCGCTGCTGCTGATGTTCACGCCGTTCGAGAAGACACTGGCCAAGCGCGCCTCCGTTCTGCCCCAGCGGGTCGCGAAGTCATGGGGCCAACACTCCCCGCACTGGCCTTCGGGCCGCTGGGACACTCCCCATTGGGGCCGCATACTGCCTCACCGGCACCACGTCCGGCGCGCATCCCTCGGCGATATCAACGCCCGCGTTGGCTGATTCAAGCGAGCGAGGGTGCAGGCTGTAGGGGCGGGGTCTCCCCGCCCTCTTATCCCGCCTGCCCTCTTATCTCCCCCACTCGCTCGCTTGAATCAGCCGCCGAGGCAGGAGATCTCATGTCCCGTTTTACTTCCCTCCCATTTACTTCCCTCGCACTTGTGCTGCTCCTCACCATTGCCGCCGTCGGCGCTCGGGCCGAGACGCTTTACGTCGCATCCGGCGGCAGTGATCACTGGTCAGGCCGAGCCGCCCACTCCAACTTGCTCCGCTCCGACGGGCCATTGGCCTCGCTGGCGGGGGCGCAGGATGTCCTGCGTCGCCTTCGGGCGCAGGGCGGAGGACGCGGGGCGGTTCACATCGTTGTCGCGAACGGCGTTTACAGCCTCCCCACCCCGCTGGTGCTGACGCCGGGCGACGGCGGGACGCCCGGCGCACCGGTGATCTATGAGGCCGCCCTGAATGCCCACCCGGTCTTCAGCGCAGGGCGGCGTGTGACGGGCTTCCGGCGAAATGCGGACGGGCTGTGGACCGCGCACATCCCCGACGTGGCGGCGGGTAAGTGGTACTTCGAACAGCTCTGGGTCAACGGGCGGCGGGCGGTGCGGGCGGGCACCCCGGCCCCATCCTACCTCTACACGCAGGGCAAAGTCAGCTACGGGATTGACCCGCTGACCGGGCAACGCGCGGACCTGTCCCGACGGGCCTTTGTCGCCCGACCCGAGGATATCCGGCCCCTCCTCGGCCTCTCGGCGGCGGAGCTGCACGATGTCACTGTCACCGTTTACCACTCCTGGGAGGTGTCGCGCCTGCGCGTCGCCTCCGTTGACCCGAAAACGAATACGCTTATCACGACCGGGGCATCCGTCTGGCCCTTCATGGACTGGAACCCCACGCAGCGCTACCGGCTGGAAAACTACCGAGCCGCGCTGAACCGGCCCGGCGAATGGTTTCTAGGCCGCGACGGGGTGCTTTCTTACAAGCCGCTCCCAGGGGAAGACATGGGAAAGGCCCAGGTGATCGCCCCGGTCGGGGAGCAGTTCGTGCGGGTGGAGGGGACGTCTGCGAGCAAAGTCACGGACATCACATTCCGGGGCTTGACGTTTGCTTATAGCGGCTATACACTGCCGGCCGCAGGGCAGGGCGATGGGCAGGCTGCCTTCAGCATCCCCGCCGTCTTCCAGGTGGACGGGGCGGCGCGCGTGGCTGTCGAGAGCTGCGAGGTGGCGCATACCGGCCTGTACGGCGTCTGGTTCCGGCGCGGGTGCGAGAGCTGCCGGGTGCATCACACCTACCTGCACGATCTGGGTGCAGGCGGGGTGCGGCTCGGTGAAGGGGAAATCAGGCCACCCGGCCCCGACCGGACGGGTCAGAACGTCGTGGACGACACTATCATCCGCGCCGACGGCCGCCTTTTCCCCGGCGCTATCGGCATCTGGATCGGGCAGAGCGGGGACAACCGGGTCACGCACAACGACATCAGCGACACCTACTACACCGGCATCTCAGTCGGCTGGACATGGGGCTACGCGCCGAGCCTGGCCCAGCGCAATCACATTGATTTCAACCGCATCCACCACATCGGGCAGGGCGTCCTGAGCGACATGGGCGGCGTCTACACCTTGGGCGTCTCGCCTGGCACGACCGTTAGCGGCAACGTCATCCACGATGTCTACTCCTACAACCGGGCCGGGCCGGGCGGATGGGGGCTGTACAATGACGAGGGAAGCAGCAACATCGTCATGGAAAACAACCTCGTTTACAATGTCCAGACCGGGATGTACCACCAGCACTACGGCGAGAACAACCTGATCCAGAACAACATCCTGGCGTTCAGCCTGGGCGGGCAATTGCAGCGCAGCCGCGTCGAGGACCGGCCCGCCTTCACGTTCCGACGCAACATCATTCTTTGGAACGGGGGACCGCTGCTGGCCGGGTCGTGGCAAAAGAACACTACCCTGGACCATAACCTGTATTGGGACATGGCGGGGACGCCCGTGCTGTTCGAGGGCAAGACGCTGGCCCAGTGGCAGGGGGACGGCAAAGACGCCGGATCGCTGGTCGCCGACCCCGGCTTTGTCGCTCCGCAGACGCGAAATTTCGCCTTCCGCCCCCACGCGCTGAAGCCGGCCTCCCCCGCCGCCCGGATCGGGTTCAAACCGTTCGACCCGGCCCAGGCGGGCGTCTACGGCGAGGCGAGCTGGGTACACCTGGCCCGCGACTACGCCTATCTGCCCCTGGTTCCTACGCCGGACCCGCCGGCCGCCCCGCCGCTGACGTTCCATCAGGATTTCGAGGATGTCCTCCTAGGGGCGACCTGCCCCAACGCCCAGACAAACGGGGAAGCGGGCGGCGCCTCGGTCCGCGTCACCGACGAGACCGCCGCCTCCGGGCATCGCAGCCTGAAGTTCACGGACGCGCCGGGCCTGGCGAACCCTTACGACCCGCACCTGGTTTTCCCCGTAAACCACACGCAGGGCGTGACGACGCTTGACTTCGCCCTGCGCGCCGAGCCGGGAATGGAAATGATCCACGGGTGGCGCGACTGGAGCGCAGGGCCATACAAAACGGGGCCGGAGTTCATGATCAGGGGCGGGCAGCTAACGATCACGGGCAGGACCCTCATGGCGATTCCCAATGGCGTCTGGGTCCGCTACCGCGTCCGCGCAGCCATCGGCAAGGGAGCGGCAGGGAAATGGGACCTGACTGTCACCCTGCCCGGTCTGCCGCCGCGCCGGTTCGAGGGCCTGCCGAACGACAGCCCGGACTTCGCCGCGCTGACCTGGATCGGGTTCGTCAGCAACGCGACGCAGAAGACGGTCTTCTACCTGGACGACCTGGACCTGTCTCACGCGCCGTAGACGCACCGGCACTGGAAGTACCGGCCTACTCCTGAATGAAAGTCGCTCCGCGACTGAGGAACGGGCACATCGAGGAATGGGCACATCGAGGAACGGGCACATCAAGGAAGGCGAGTTCAACCCCGGAGGGGTTTTCATTCAAGAGTAGACCGGCACTTTCGGTGCCGGTCCATCCCGTCCAGGTTTCGGCAAGTGCCTTTTCGGAGAATATCCTGTCTTGGAGAACACCCCCGTCAGATACCCCCACATAAATGTTGGGGGCTTGTCCCTAGCCCGGTAGCCTACGCAGAGGGCCATAGGCGTAACTGAGACAATAGGCTGTCTGAACAAAGTTCAGCAATGCTGAACAAGCAGCCCGTGTTCTTACGGGACGGCCCGTTGAACCAATTCGGTATCGCTATGCGAGGCTTCGTG
>JANLUQ010000455.1:0-3109 GCA_031363565.1 Armatimonadota bacterium
GTGTTGAGGACATCATTGCCGAGAGTGCCGTCGGGCTTGACGGGGTGCCAGCCGGGGGCAGGTCCGCCGGGGTAGCCGCTCCCACTCCCTCCGCCGGGGTATTGGGCGTCAGCATGAGGAGAAAGGGTGACGCCAGCCACGAAGATGGCGGCGAAGGGAACCCAAAGAAGGGCGGTGCGGCGGCGAGCAAAGGCGACATGACATTCTCCTTGCGGCACGACCTCGCCCACCTTATCTGGCGACTATCTTCATTGTACTACCACTTTGCTAGCTTGTCAAGTAGTATTCATAAAAGAAAAGCCCGGCACTTTCGCGCCGGGCCTTTCCGTCAACTGGCTATTCCAGCAGTGACAGCGGGTTTTGCAGGAGCCGCTTTAGCTCTTGCAGGAACTTCGCCCCGGTCGCGCCGTCCATGACCCGGTGGTCGCCGCTGAAGGTCAGATTCATGCGCGGGCGGACGACGATGCTGTCGTCGCCCAGCACGACGGCCTTCTTTGTGATGCTGGAGACAGCCAGGATCGCGCCTTGGGCGGGGTCAATGATGGCAGTGAAGCTTTCTACGTCGAACGGGCCGAGGTTGGAGACGGTGAAGGTGCCGCCGCTGTACTCAGAGGGCTGGAGTTTCTTGTCGCGGGCCTTCTTGACAAGCGACTTGCTGGCCGCAGCCAGCTTGCGGAGGGGGAGCGAGTCGGCGTCGCGAATGACGGGGACGATCAGGCCATCGTCAAGTGCAACAGCGATGCCGACGTGGAAGCCCGCGCCGGGGTAGACTTTGTCGTCCTTGAAGGCGGCGTTGACGATGGGGAACTTGACGAGCGCCTTGGCAGACGCCTTGACGATCATGTCGTTGAGCGTGATCTTGGAAAGCGTGTCGTCGTAAGCGTTCAGCCGCTCACGCAGGGCCATCGCCTCAGCCATGTCCACTTCCGAGGTGATATAGAAGTGCGGAATGGTGGTCTTGCTCTCGACCATACGACGCGCGATGACTTTCCGCATGGCGGACAATTCGGTCGGCGCGGTCAGCGGCGTCGGCGTCGTGTCGGCGCTCTTCTGCGGGGTGGCGGGCGTCGCCGGTGCGGGCGGCAGGCTGGTTTGCACAGCGGCGGAGGGGGTTGGGGCGGCGGCAGGCTTGCTCCCGGCGAAGGCCAGAACGTCCGCCTCGATGATGCGCCCCAACGGCCCAGTGCCCTGAATTTGGGCGATGTCCAGGCCGCGCTGCCGAGCGACGGAGCGGGCGAGCGGCGAGGCTTTTAGCCGGGCGGTACCGTTCGTCGAAGTGCCGTTCGTCCCGTGCGCGGACAGCGGGGCAGATGTCTCGCGCACCGCCTGCGGCCGGCGGCTGGGGGCGGCATCAATCGGGCAGGAAGACGCGGCGGCCTCCGCCGGCGCGGCAGTCGCCACCGGCACGGCGGCGAACTTGGGCGCGTCCTCGCCAATCATGGCGATGGCCTTACCGATCAGCACGATCGCGCCGGGCTGGGCCTGGATATGCAGGACGCCCGCGTCTTCGGCCTCGATCTCGACATTGCTCTTGTCCGTCTCGATCTCAGCGATCACGTCGCCCACCACCACCGTCTCGCCGTCCTGCTTCAGCCACTGAATCAGGGTGCCCTCTTCCATTGCATCGCCCATCTTGGGCATGATTACTTCTGGCATGAATTGTTCTCTCTCAAGCCTCTCCCCACCGCACGCGGCGACTCTCCCCTGTCATGGGAGGGTGAGGAGTAGGAAACCCTCCGCGTCGCTTCGATCCTTCCCTAACAGGGTGGGGTCGCCGCGTGCGATGGGGGTAGGTTATGCCCGCGCCAGCGTCTTCTTGACGGCGGCGATGATGTCGACCTCGTGCGGGGTAGCAGCAAGCTCTAGGACGCGCGAGTACGGCATTGGTGTGAATGAGCCGGCGACACGCTCGACCGGGGCGTCAAGATAATCAAACGCCTCGGTGCTGATCTGGGCGGCGAACTCGGCGGCGACGCCGTAGAACAGCCACTGCTCCTGAACGACGACCGCGCGGTGGGTCTTCTTGACGCTTTTGATCACCGTATCGATGTCCAAAGGCTGAAGCGAGCGCAGGTCCACGACCTCAGCGCTGATGCCCTCTTTCGCAAGCTGCTCGGCGGCAGCGAGGGCCAGTATGGTGCCGCGCGAATAGGAGATGATCGAAACGTCGGTGCCCACGCGCTTGATGTCGGCGACTCCGATGGGGACGATGAAGTCCGGGTCGGTCGGCACATCGCCCTTGGTGCGGTACAGGCCGGCGTGCTCGGTGAAAACGACCGGGTTGTTGTCCCGGATGGCGGCTTTGAGCAGGCCTTTAGCGTCGGCGGGCGTCGCGGGCACGACCACCTTCAAGCCCGGGGTGTTGGCATACCAATGGGCAAGGTCTTGTGAGTGCTGGGCGGAAAGCTGGACGCCCACCCCGCCCGGTCCGCGCAGAACGCAGGGGACATTGAACTGGCCGCCGCTCATGTAGAGGATCTTGGCGGCATGGTTGATGATGCCGTCCCAAGCGACGAGGGCGAAGTTCAAAGTCATGAACTCGATAATGGGCCGCAGGCCCATCATGGCCGAGCCGACCGTCATGCCCACCATGCCCGCCTCGGAGATAGGAGTGTCCACGATGCGTTCCGGGCCGTACTTCTGGAGGAAGTCCTTGGTGATCTTGAAGGTGCCCTGATACTGGCCGATCTCCTCGCCGAGCATGAAGACCTTCTCGTCACGGTCCAATTCTTCTTGAAGGGCCAGACGGATGGCATCAGCATAGGTCATGTTCTCGGTCTTGCCGGTCGGCTCGTGGCTGTGGACGGAGGGGGCGAGGTTCTGGATGTCCTTGTCATCGCTGTTGTCCACCTTGAACTGCGTGCCCTCGCCGCCGTGGACCACCTGCTCGTCGCCTCTGGCGGCATCCGGCTTCGAGCCGTTCGTGCCGTTGCCGGAGGATGGGGCCTTCGCTGCGACTACACCGTTACCATTGGACGCCGAGCCGTTGGAGGCGGCCTTGACGGTGTCGCCGATGACGGCGATGGCCTTACCGACCAGCACGATCGCGCCGGGCTGGGCCTGGATATGCAGGACGCCCGCGTCTTCGGCCTCGATCTCGACATTGCTC
>JANLUQ010000542.1:0-8273 GCA_031363565.1 Armatimonadota bacterium
CCTGGGGACGACCAGCAATGGACTGAACATCTACACCACCGGCGACAACCTGATCCTGAGCAGCACCGGCAGCCTGACGGGCTTCGGCAACGTCTTCGAGTCGGGGAGCGGCTCGATCCTGACCAACAACGGGACCATCAATGCCACGGGTGGGGCGCTGACGCAGACCAACAGCAACTTCGTCAACAACGGCACGGCAAAGGCCACGGCGGGTGGGACGCTCGCCCTCAACAACAACATCACAAACAACGGGGCCTTGGCGGCTACCGGCGGCAGCATCCTCACGATTACCGGTACGCTCGCCAGCAACACGGGCAACACGATCAACGGCGTGGGCGGCACAGTGAACATCAACGGGGTCGCCCTGTCGGGAACGCTCAACGGAGTAGGGGCAACCAGCCTGATCTTCAACAACAGCAACAATAACGGCCTCCTCAACACGACCGTCAATGCCAACCTGGACCTTGCGACGAACGCGAACGCCTTCCTGCGTTTCCAGGGGACGGACACGGTGAACGGGACGATCAGCCTGGGGACGACCAGCAATGGACTGAATATCTATACCACCAATGACAACCTGATCATTGGCGGCGGCAGCAAATTGATCGGCTTCGGCAACGTCTTCGAGTCGGGGAGCGGCTCGATCCTGACCAACAACGGGACCATCAATGCCACGGGTGGGGCGCTGACGCAGACCAACAGCAACTTCGTCAACAACGGCACGGCAAAGGCCACGAACGGGGCCACTCTGGCCCTTAGCAACAACATCGCCAACAGCGCAGGCGCCACCATCGCGGCGACGGGCGCGGGCAGCGTCGTCACCCTCGCCAACGGCAGCACGTTCACCGGGACGGGCATCAGCAACCTGCTCACAGCCTCGGGCGGCGGTCAGATCCAGGTCAACGGGGTCGCGCTGCGGGGCATCATCAACACCGATGCAGGCACATCGCTGATCCTCAACAACAGCGCCAACAACAACCTCACGGGTACGGTCGTCAACGGTAACCTGAGCCTGACCAACGACTCCTTCCTGCGGGTCCAGGGGACGGACACGGTGAACGGGACGATCAGCCTGAGCACGACCAGCAACGGACTGGACATCTACACCACCAATGACAACCTGATCATCGGCGGCAGCGGTAAGCTAGTGGGCTACGGCAAGACCTTCGAGCAGGGGACCGGCTCGATCCTGACCAATAATGGCCTGGTCAATGCTAATGTCAGCGGCAAGACGCTGAACATCGCCAACAGCAACTTCAACAACACCGGAACGACGCAGGTGACGAATGGGGCAACCCTGAGCGTGACCAGCAACTCCACCAACAGCGGCGTTGTCAACGTCCAGGGCGGCGGAACGGCAAACTTCAGCGGCCTGACCCAGACGGCGGGGCTGACCCAGGTGGACGGCGTGCTGAACCTCGTCAACAACTCCGCCCTGACCCTCAGCGGCACGAAAAGCGGCGGCACGCTGCTCGGCAGCGGACAGATCGTCGGCAATGTCGTCAACACCAACGGCATCGTCTCCCCCGGCGACTCGCCCGGCACACTGGGCATCACCGGCAACTACACGCAGGGCAGTGCGGGCACGCTCGACATCGAGTTCACCAACAGCCTCCACGACCTGCTCAACGTCACCGGCCTCGCCACCACGGGCGGCCTCCTGGACGTCAACTACATTGACACCTCCGCCTTCACCGGCGCGGTCGGGTCGCAGTTCGCCTTTCTGGACTACGGCACTCTGGCGGCGGGGTCCGGCCCCAACTTCGGCTTCACGGTCACGGGCCACAACGGGTTCACCTACACGGTAGTCAACGATGCCGCGAACAAGATGCTGGACCTGCAGATCGGGGCGATCGGGAGTCCGGTCCCCGCCGTGCCGGAAACCTCCACGACTCTCTCCTTTGGCCTGCTGCTCTTGCTCGGCCTGGGCGGGACCGTAGTCGCCACCAAGCGCAAGAACAAGGCGTAGCGCCGGACGACAAAAGGCCCGGCGCTTACGCGCCGGGCCTTTTCTTTTCCCCTAGTCCTCGACTACCTCGCGGATGCGCCGCTCCAGCTTGTCGAGGTCCAGGCCGCCCTCGTCGCGGGCGATGCGCTTGACCGTGGCATTAATGCTGCCCAGGTCTTGCAGCAGGTCGCGCAGGATCTCCTGCTGCTGCCGCGACTGCGTGATCTCCTTCGGCTCCTGCACCAGATCGCGCACCAGGGCGTCCTCCGACCGCGAGGCGACGACCGGGTCAGTCTGCCCCTGCACATGAACAAAGGTCCGCCGCCCCGGCCCTCGGTCCTGCTCAATGGGCAAAACCGCCGTCACCTGGTCCGACCGCACATACTTCCCGAAGCCCAGATGCACCAGCATCGAAGATTGTATCCGCATGGTTTGTACCTCCTCTTCTCATTTTTTTCGCTGTCTGCTGTTATCAATAACAACGAACGAGTTTGGATAGTTCCTAAAAATCCACCTCTCGATGTATCTTGCCACCCCATTATTTGCGCGATTGATGTAATGGGAGTATAATGAGACAAGACATATTTGTCGGTCAAGGAGATCGCCATGAACACGAGGTTTACCGCCACTGTCACCGCCAAAGCCGCCGCCTTGCACTGCCTCGCCATCGCCTTGCTGCTGGCACCCATCGCCATCGCGGATCCCATTGCCCCCGCCGCTGTGGCGGAGCCGCCCGCCCCTGCCGCTCCAAGCCCCGCCTCCATACCAAGCCCCGCCTCCATACCAAGCCCCGCCCCCATACCAAGCCCTGCCGTCGGTGTTGTGGAACAGTACCTCGCCGCGCACATGGCTGAGCAGATAGACCGCGCCTACGCCTTGCTCTCGGCCAACTCTCAGGCGTGGCTCCCCGTCGCCCGGCGGGAACTCGTCGCAAACGAGATGACCAGTCCGAATAGGCTCCGCACGATGCAGCCTGCCACGCTGCTCCTCGTGGCCCTGTTCTCCGACATCCATAACGTGCTGCACCTCAGGTTCCACGTCCTCGGCCCCTCCCCTGACAACCCCGCTGTCGTCCTGGTGAGCGCTTCGCAGGATGGGACGCCGCCGTCCACCATCAAGACACTCCAGGTCGCGACTGCGGCTGACCCCGGAGCGGGCGGCGCGCTGCGCGTGGACGCCGAGGAGACGGAGTATCTGGCGATGCCGCAGATGCGGCAGATGACGCAGGACGCCAGGGGGGCGCCAAGCCAGTCCAACTTGAAGAAGCTCTCGCTCGCCATCATCATGTATGCACAGGACAACGACCAGAAGCTGCCGGACGCCGATAAGTGGGTAGATGAGATCATGCCCTATGTCAAGAATGAGGCCGTCTTCCGCGACCCCGCCGCACCTGATCTGAAGTATGGCTATGCCTTCAATCGCGCCCTGTCCGGCGCGCGTCTGGGCGGCATCAAGGACCCCTTAGCGACGGTGATGGTCTTCGAGAGCATGGCGGGCGTCAAGAACGCCGCCGACACGGGCCAGTCGCTCCCGCGCCCCGGCCGCCACTCCGGCGGCGACTACTTCGTCTTCGCCGACGGCCGCGCCGGGTGGGTCGCCGACGGCGCGAAGCTGTCCTATGCTCTGCATGGCACGTAGCATAAGGCTGCGACGCTCGAAGGGCAGGGTGATTGCATATGCAATCGCCCTCGGTAGGGGGCAACCCGCTGTGGTTGCCCTTGTCCTCTTGGCCCTTTTTCTCTGGAGGTACCTTCTCCCTAAAATCCATATGCAATTACCCTGGCTCGAAGGGCAGGCCGGTTGACATCCTCCCGCCCCCCGTGCCATACTAACCTCACCATGAGTCAGCCCGACAGCCCGACGGACAGCCCGACGAACAACCAGCCCGGCGGCCGGCCCGATGAGATTCTTCTCATCCTCGCCCGCGACGCCCGCACCTCCCCCGACACTATCGCCACCCTCACTGGGCGCGACGTGGGCGAGGTGCGTCGGGCCATCGCCGAGTACGAGCGGCGCGGGATCATCAAGCACTACAAGACCATCGTGGATTGGGAGAAGGCGGGCGTCGAGAAGGTCTTCGCCTTCATTGATGTCAAGGTCCTGCCCGCCCGCGAGGTCGGCTTTGACGCCGTGGCCGAGCGCATCTACCGCTACCCTGAAGTCCATAGCGTCTGGCTCGTCTCGGGCGGCAGCGACCTGCGCGTGGTCGTCGAGGGCGAGAACATACGCGCCGTGGGCCGATTCGTCGCCGAAAAGCTGTCCGCCCTGGAAGGCGTCACCGCCACCGACACCCATTTCCTGCTGCGCCGCTACAAGGAAGACCAGGACTTCTTCGTCGAGATCGAAGAAGACCAGCGTCTGGTCGTGACGCCGTAGTGGGGTTAGGACGCTGACCAAAGAAGAAGACGCCCGGCCTCCCCGGATCCCGGGCGAAATCAAGAATCGGTTAGCGGACGTTTGCAGCGTGCGAGAAGATCGCCCCCCTGCCTCCAATTCTGGAGGAGCCGGAAGGAAATGGCCCAGAGGGACAGGCCAGAGAGGATAAGAGGGTCAGGGGACCCCGCCCTCCTACTCCGTTCCCCTCCGGCTCCCCCATTATCAGGGGCAGGGGGACGATCCGAAGCAGCACCCTGGCCGGATAAAGCCGATACGAGCTACAGAGCCAACGCAAGAGAGTGACCATGAGCAACGAAGCCAACCCGTCCCCAAAGTTGACCCCGAACCCGACCTCGCTGACCCTGTCGCGCATCGCGCGGGACCTGCCGCCGTCGGGCATCCGCAAGTTCTTCGACATCGCCGCCCAGATGCAGGACGTCATCTCCCTGTCGGTCGGCGAGCCGGACTTTGCCACGCCCTGGGCCATCCGCGAGGCCGCCATCTATTCCTTGGAGCGCGGGCAGACGACTTACACCAGCAACTATGGCATTCTCGAATTGCGCCAGCTCATCTCCCGGCATCTGGAAACGCTGTACGGCGTCCGCTACCGCTTCGAGGACGAGATTCTGGTCACGGTGGGCGTTTCGGAGGGCATGGACCTCGCGATGCGGGCCATCCTGGACCCCGGCGATGAGGTCATCGTGCCGGAGCCGTGCTACGTCTCCTACAAGCCCTGCATCAGCCTCGCCGGAGGCGTCCCTGTCGGCATCCGCACCACGATGGAGGACGAGTTCCGCGTCACCGTCGAACAGCTCCAGTCCGCACTGACGCCGCGCACCAAGGCCATCGTGCTGGGCTACCCCTCCAACCCCACCGGCGCGACCATGCCGCGCGAGGCTTTGCGCCGGATCGTGGACTTCGCCGTCCAGCACAACTTGTATCTCATCAGCGATGAGATCTACGACCGGCTGACTTATGACGGCGCGCACACCTGCGTCGCCTCCCTGCCGGGCGCATGGGAGCGGACGGTCCTGCTGAACGGCTTCTCCAAAGCCTATGCGATGACCGGATGGCGCGTCGGCTATGTCTGCGCGCCGCCCGCCCTGCTGAACGCCATGTACAAGATCCACTCGTACACCATCATGTGCGTCCCGACGACCAGCCAGAAGGCGGCCATCGAGGCACTAAAGAGCGGCGAGCCGGCCGTGCGCGACATGGTGGGCCAGTACAACCAGCGCCGCCGGCTGCTCGTGGACGGCCTGAATGCGGCGGGCCTGGACTGCCACATGCCCCAAGGTGCGTTCTACGCATTCCCCAGCATCCGGGCTACGGGGATGATGTCCGAGGAGTTCGCCGAGCGGCTGCTGTTCGAGGAGCACGTCGCGGTAGTCCCCGGCACCGCCTTCGGCATCGGCGGGGAGGGCCACATCCGAATTTCCTACGCCACCAGTCTCGCCAAGATCGAGGAAGCCCTGCGCCGCATCGCCCGCTTCGTCGGGAAGGGAAATGCCCCGGCCACGGCCACTCACCGGGAGGCCGTCGGGGTCCGCTGACAGTCGCCCGTTGATGTTCCTGAGAGCGGGCGGCCACGGGGGGCCGCCCCTACATGATCGTCCGTAGGGGCAGGTCCCCGTGCCTGCCCTCATTCTCCGACAGCAAGGATTCCCACTCATGCAGTACGGCAACGTACCCGGCGTCACCAAGCCGGTCTCGCGTCTCGTTCAGGGGACGGCCAATACCGTCTTCGATTCCAGCAAGCCTGCCCAGGCTTTCGCACTGCTGGATCTCGCCATGGAACACGGCGTCAACACCTTCGACACCGCCCACTGCTACGGCGAGGGCAACGAGACCACCCTGGGGAACTGGGTGCGCGAGCGAAATGTCCGCGACAAGATCGTCATCCTCGCCAAAGGCGCGCACCCCTATGGCCACAACCGGGTGACGCCCGCGGACATCGAATCGGACATGACCGAGTCCATGAAGCGGCAAGGCCTGGACTATTTCGACCTGTATGTCCTGCACCGCGACGACCCTTCGGTCCCGGTCGGCCCCATCGTCGAGGCCCTGAACGCCCACCAGAAAGCCGGGCGCATCGGTGCCTTCGGCGGCTCCAACTGGGCCTGGCAGCGCATCAAGGAGGCCAACGACTATGCCCAGGAACACGGCCTGACGCCGTTCGCCGTCACCAGTCCGAACTTCAGCCTGGCCGAGATGTACGAGGAACCCTGGGACGGCTGTATCAGCATCAGCGGCCCGCAGGGGCAGGAGGCGCGTGACTCCTACGCCCAGACCGGCATCGCCGTCATGCCCTGGTCGAGCATGGCCGGCGGCTTCTTCTCGGACACCTATCACCGGGACAACCTGGACACCTTCGCTGCCGACAACTATTTCGCCCAGCTCTGCATCAAGTGCTACTGCGGCGAGACAAACTTCCAGCGCCTGGACCGGGCGCGTGAACTGGCCTCGGCGAAGGGCCTGAGCGTCGCCCAGATCGCCCTGGCGTTCTCGATGAGCCAGCCGCTCAACCTGTTCACGCTGGTCTCCAGCCTGAACGCCGAGCAGTTCGCTGCCAACGCCGCCGCGCAGGAGATTAAACTGACCCCGCAGGAGATGGCATACCTGGATCTGAAGGCGGAGAGCTTGGCCTAGACTGAAACAAGAAAGCCCGGTGGTCTCATCCGAGACCGCCGGGCTTTTCTTTCTTCCTGATCCACTCTATACCATCGGGGCGAGGAAGCAGGCCATCAGGACGAAATGGCAGGCGCTGCCGGCCAGGACAAAGATGTGCCACAGGTCGTGTGCGTTGAACTTGCCCGGCCACAGGTGCGGCTTGTCGGTGGCGAAGACGACGGTGCCGACGCAGTAGGCAATACCGCCCGCATACAGCCAGGCGATGGCGGCGGGCGGGACGGCATGGCGCAGCGGAACCATGGCGATGGCGATCAGCCAGCCCATGACAAGGTAGATTGCGATCCGCGCCCAGTCGGGGAAGTTCTTCCAGACCAGGCTGCACACGATCCCGATGACGGCCAGCCCGTATTCCACCCCGAACAGGCTCCAGCCCCATGCCCCGCGCAGGCCCACCAGGCAGACCGGCGCATAGGTCCCGGCGATCAGCAGGAAGATGGCGACGTGGTCGAAGCGCATCAGCTTGAGGATCTGCTGCGGCTTGACCCACAGCGAGTGGTAGAGCGTCGAGGCCGTATACAGCACGATCAGGCTGACGCCGAACACGGCGAAGGAGATGGTCTGCCAGAGCTTCCCGTGGGCGAGGACCAGCAGCACGACCAGGGCGGCCACGGAGAGGGCCGCCCCTAGTCCGTGCGACAGGCCGCAGAACGGCTCCCGGATGAAGAAGCGCTGCGTCTTGGGCTGGGCCGCGTCCGGCTGGATTTCGTTCGTTTCAGTCATGCATGATAAGATACCCCATTTGGTGCTTTCGCAGACGCATCGGGCAGGAGTTATGTTCCGCCGGGGGAAACTTGATGGGCATAAGTGAAGCTTGCCACGGACTGAAGTCCGAGGCTGAGAAAAGCCCACTGTCCAGAGGACAGAAGGAAAAGCCCAAAGGACTGAACAGCTTGCTTCTCTTGCGTCCCTGGGACGCTGGACACTTTTCAGTCTCGGACTTCAGTCCGTGGCAAACGGAAGCCCTCGTCCAGCCCATGATGTGCGCCGCCTCACTGATGACGCCCAACGTCTTCCACCCCGCTTCGGTCGCCCCGGACGGCCCCGCCCCCGTGTTTAGCCTCTTCTGCGCCGCCCTCGGCGTCTTCTGGCTGAGGCTCCACCGGCGGTCCCGCCGCTGGCGCATGCGGCGGACGGTGGTTCCCACGCTGGAACGCCGAACTTCGAAACGTCGGAGCCAAGTGTATTAGGGTCGAGATGCTGCCTCCGTATCTGGGGCAGGCTCCCCCGCAAACAGATCTGGCATGAATCTTGCCGCAAG
>JANLUQ010000576.1:0-2261 GCA_031363565.1 Armatimonadota bacterium
AACGACAACGCGCACGACTAACGACAACGCGCACGACTAACGACAACGCGCACGACTAACGACAACGCGCATGACTAACGACAACGCGCACGGTTACACCTCCGAAGCCCCGAAAGGCGGCCCATCCGTGTAGACCGGCCCTCCAGGGCCGGGACGACGGGCCGGGCTGGTCTTGCGATCATACCGGAACACTATCCGAACCCATCGGGGCGGCTCTCATGCGCCCGCGCTAAACGTCGCCACTGAAAGAAACCAATGCGTCACCCCACACTCGACCAACCCTGCGGCTTCATCCTTGCCGCCGCTTTCCTCCTGAGCCTACTTGCCCTTCAGGGGCGGGCAGAGGCGCGTCCCAAGACGCCGCCTGACTTCGGCCCGAATGTGCTTTTTTTCGACCCGTCCATGCCTAGGGAGGCGATGCAGAACACGCTCAGCAGCGTCTTCGAGAAGCAGGAACAGAACCAGTTCGGACCCGAGCGCTATGCCTACCTCTTCAAGCCTGGCCATTACGACCTGGATGTGAACGTCGGCTTCTATGTGCAGGTACTCGGCTTGGGGCAGTCGCCCGACGAGGTCACGGTCACGGGCGCGGTGCATTCGGAGGCGAACTGGCTGGGGCACGGCAACGCCACCTGTAACTTCTGGCGCTCCTGCGAAAATCTGGCCGTGACGCCCATCGGCCCGACGCCCCTGCACTGGGCCGTCTCGCAGGGAACCTCCATGCGCCGGATGCACATCCAGGGCGACCTGGACCTATGGGACCGGGGCTGGGCGAGCGGCGGCTTCATGGCGGACTGCCGCATCGAGGGCCAGGTGAACTCGGGGACGCAGCAGCAGTGGTTCTCCCGGAACGACTCGTGGGGAAGCTGGACCGGGTCCAACTGGAACATGACCTTCGTCGGCGCCCAAAACCCGCCCGCCGGGGACTGGCCGCACCCCGCCTACACGGTCATCGCCGACACACCGCTGCTCCGCGAGAAGCCTTACCTGTATGTAGACCGGCACGGCGACTATGCGGTCATGGTCCCCGCCCTCCAGACCGGCGGCACGCGCGGGACAAGCTGGGCCGGCAGGGCGACGGCGGGGAAATCGGTGTCCCTGGACCGGTTCTACCTCGCACACGCGGGCCGAGACACGGCAGAAAGCATCAACGCCGCCCTGGGCAGCGGGAAACACCTGCTGCTGACGCCAGGCGTCTACCATCTTGCTTCCAGCCTGCGCGTTACAAAGCCGGGGACGATCATCCTGGGCCTGGGCTTCGCGACACTGGTTCCCGACAGGGGCACGTCCGCCCTCGAAATATCCGACGTGGGCGGCGTCTCAGTGGCAGGGATCGTGTTCGACGCGGGGCCCATCGAGTCGCCGACACTGCTGCGGGTCGGGGAGGCGGGCGGGGCGGCGGATCATTCCAAGAACCCCACCTTCCTCTACGACATTGTCCTGCGGGTGGGCGGGGCCACAGTCGGGACGGCCTCAGCCTGCCTCGTCATTAACAGCCGCAATGTGGTGGGGGATAACCTCTGGATCTGGCGCGCAGACCACGGCGCGGGCGCGACCTGGGAGGGCAACAAAAGCAAGAACGGCCTGATCGTCAACGGTGCCCACGTCACCATTTATGGCCTGTTCGTGGAACATTTCCAGGAGTACCAGACCGTGTGGAACGGCGAGGCGGGCCGCGTCCTCTTCTACCAGTCCGAGCTGCCCTATGACGCCCCCACACAGGAGGAGTGGCAGCACGGCGGCGTGAACGGCTACGCCTCCTACAAGGTTGCAGACGGCGTCGTCAGCCACGAAGCCTGGGGGATGGGCGTTTACGGCGTGTTTATCCATTCGCCGACGAAGTGCTTTAACGCCATCGAGGCCCCCACTGGGCCAGGCGTCAAAATGCGCCACCTGACCTCGGTCTGGATCACCGGCAAGGAAGGCACGGAGACCACGCACATCCTCAGCGGCCGGGGCGAGGCCGTCAACCACGCAAACCGCAAGGCGACGCTGGACGCGCCTTAGGCCCTCATTCTGGGGGACAGGAAGGGAATGGGGGCAGACAGGGCGGGGTTCCCCCGCCCTTACAGGTCACCGGCCATATCTTTGTAGGGGCGCTGCTTGCCGCGCCCTCTTTTCCCGTCGCGCCCTCTTTTCCCGTCACGCCCTCTTTTCCCGTCACGCCCTCTTTTCCCGTCACGCCCTCTTTTCCCGTCACGCCCTCATTTCCCGTCGCTCCCTCTTTTCCCGACGCTCCCTCAATACCCGTCGCGCCCTTG
>JANLUQ010000581.1:0-1614 GCA_031363565.1 Armatimonadota bacterium
GCAGTCCGGCGGCATGTGGTATGATGCTGCCTTCTTTTGCCTATTCACGGCCATCCTCATTTGCGTCTTCTTCATTGACCTGGAGCATTTCGTCATTGACGATGGCTTGTGCGTGCTGGGCATCCTGCTCGGCCTGGCGCACGGGCTGCTGGCTGGGACGTTTCGGGACAACCTCGCCGGTTTGTTCGGTTATGCCGCCGTGATCTACCTGATTGGCCTGGTCTCCTATGTCGTATTGGTCTCCTTCGTTGACAAGCGGATGGGCGCGAGCCGGGCGGCGGGGTCCTACCTGCGTGATAACGCCGAAGATTGGGCCTATAATGGCCTGTACTATCTAGGGACGATCGTTCCTCCCCTGCGCCGCTGGGTGGAGGCGCACTGGGGCGCAAAGGCGCCCCTGGAAGGATACACCGGCGAGGAGATCGAGGAAGACGAAGATGCCGGCGGCATGGGCAGCGGCGACGGCAAGCTGGCCGCCCTTATCGGAGCCAATATCGGTCTGAGCTTGGCCCTTGGCTCCCTTTTGTTCGCCATCTCCATCGGGGCGCTGGCCGGCCTGGTCATCATCGTCCGTCAGCGGCGGCGGCTGGGCGAGCGTGTTGCCATGCCCTTCGGCCCCTCGATGGCGCTGGGGGCGCTTCTCGCCTTGTTCTATGGCCACACTGTCGCCGCCTGGTATCTGGCGCGGTTCTTGGGTGGGATCGCAGCGCCGGGTACGGCTTCAGCGGGCTTCCTTGGCCTGTAAATCACCCTTGCCGCCCTTGCTTTTTTCACACTCGGCAGCGTGCCCGAAAATACCTGAAACTTTTTCTGCAAACCGGGAACATTCTTCGAAACCCCGTCGTCAACCAACAGCAACCCTTATAAGTGGCTGCGGGAAGCGCTCAAGCGCCCGCCCGCTCATCCGATCCAGGAGCATCATCATGGCACCCTCGCGCCGTCGTCCCAGTGGTTTTACCCCCGGCTTTACGCTCATCGAACTGCTCGTCGTTATCGCCATCATCGCGATTCTCACGGCGATCCTACTCCCTGTCTTCGCTTCGGTGCGGGAAGGCTCCCGCCAGGGCGTCGCCATCTCGAACATGAAGGACATCCAGCAGAAGATGGCGCAGTACAAGCTGGACAACCATAAGTATCCGGACGTGCTGTTTGGCTATGTCTACCACCAGAACGGCCTTGCCAGTGGGGCAGTCATCCCGATGACACAGGCACTGGGCCAGGTGACGGCGGACCATCAGGCAGATCTCAAAGCGAATGTGACTGATCCCGTGGTGCTCGCCAGTCATAACCCCGCCAACTACTTCCCTGGCTTGTATCCAGCCTATATCAAGGACCCGAACGTTTTCACCGACCCCAACAACCCTGTAGACGCGAATGGCCCGAAGCAGTCCACGCCGGCAATGACGGACGTTTATGTCATTGCCCCTTGCTCGGCACTGAATGACAATGCCCTGCGTGGGGACGGTGGTTCGACCTGCCTAAGTCCTCCCGGCCCCGGCGCGGCCATGCCGACCGTGCGCTATTTCTACACGATGGATGCCTACGACAGCAGCCCAGTAGTAACCGGGGGAAACGCGATCAGCACGACCGCCTACCTCACCCGCTATCAGACGG
>JANLUQ010000613.1:0-7357 GCA_031363565.1 Armatimonadota bacterium
GCCCCAGGAGCCGCACCTGAAAGCCTGGCAGCGCTTCAACAAGGCCGTCGGCAAGGACGGCAGCGTCGGCATCTGGCACGAGACCTATGAGGTGGCGGCGGGCCGGTACGAGGCGATCTACGGCAATATGCCACGCTTCGGCCTGGCCGCCGCGACGGCCCACGTCCCGGTCGGCAAGCGCGGCGAAACCGCCCGCGAGCGGCTGAGGGCGTAGGGTGCGTGGGGCTATAATGTCCCAGTCACAGGTGCGGGTCGTCTACCTACGTGAACAGAATAGACCGCACGCGGGACGTAGGGGCGGGGTCCCCCTGCCCTCCTATCATCAGTAGGCCGGGAGCCGCCCCTCCTCCGCCCGCCAGCGATTCATGTTAGCCTTGAACTCTTCTAACTCCCGGTCTCGCTCGGCCAGTTCTTCGGGGTCATCCGTCTCGTCCTCCTGTCGCCAGGCTTGCATCAGGGCGACTCCCGCCTTCTGCTTCTCGGTCAATTCTCGCTTCCCTTGTGCTTCCAGGGTTGGCAGCAGCGCGATCTGGGCGACAAGGCGATGCAGGACGGTTTCCACGTCAACGCCCTCCGCATCGGCGCGGGAGTGGAGGGCGGTAAGTTCTTCCGGACTCAGTTCCATTGTCACAGTCATGGCAGCGTTCCTTTGTTGACTTTTCGCTCCTACTGTTCTGGCGAATCGCCCGGCTGGAGAACCTGCGCTCCGTGCAGCAGGCGCAACAAGAAAAGAACCGACTCCGCCGTTTCCGGCGGCTCAGTGGGGTCAGGGGGTATGATGGAGAAGAGGAGGCGGACGGCCGTTCCAGAACGCCGCCGGGTCGGGCCGTAGTACAGCAGGCGGCGCACCTCCCGGCCATAGAAGGCTGATGCTTCTTCGTCGCGGGCATGAGACAGCGGGCCGGGGAATTCAGGCAGGGCGCTCAACACCCGAGACAAGCCCACCGCCCATTCGTTCGCCCGTTCCGGGCCGATGGCACGGTAGACGGACAGGATCACCCGGTCCCGGTCGGCGTCGAAACGGTCACTTTCCACGGTCACGAACCGTCGGGCCGGCTCCTCTGGCACACCGTTCAGGCTGGCACCGCTCATGCCCATCCCAGACGGCGCGCTTCTTCAACTTTCTCCGGGGACAGGGCCGCCAGACCCGCCTCTGCTCGGTCCGCCAACTCGTCCGCCGTCAGGAGCGACAGGTCTTCGGCCCAGCCATACTGTGTGCGGCTTCTCTGGTAAGCGACCTGCGGGTCGGACAGGTGGCGCGGCCCGTCCAGCATGGCTTGCATCTCGGCACGGCCTGCCGCCTCCCACTCCCAGCGGCGCACCGTCTCGGCGAGAGCTTCCGCCACCACCCGGTTGAAGTCGTCGCCCCCGTCACGCAGGGCGCGCAGGCGCGTGGCAAGTTCATCGTCAATAGTCACGGTCGTCATACGAGGCTCCTCCGGGGCGGCTTCACTTCGTGCTTTCGTTTCGCGCGATGTTCTCATTATACCCCTGACGTTTCCCCGTTTTATATATCATGGGGCGAAGCGCCATAGCCGCTCCAGGTCGAGCGGCTGCGTCAAGCCTGCCCTATGCTCCGCCAATGCTTCCTCGGCCAGCCGTGCCAACGCCTACGGGGACTGAGTAAAGGACCGTTGCCAGCGCCGCTCGTCCTCAAGTTCCTCCAAGATCAAGGCCGCATTTGCATCCCGATCCGGCTCCATGAGCTGTTCCACTTCCGCGTATGCGCGTTCTAACGGTAGCGCTCGCCGGTGACACCTGACTGCACAGCCGACCGGCCTCGCAGAGCGAAGTGACAGGTGGCGTCAGGTAATTCACCCTGGCCTGAAGGCCGGGGCGGCCTCCCCGCGTCGGTGCAGCGCGGGGTTAGACCGTCAGGCTGGTCTGCCCTTAAGATTGGTTCTTTACGACTACGAGATATCTACGGCCAGCCGAGCGCGTCTCTCATGTATTCCATCAGGCGCGGATAAACCTGATGAAACTCCCGCTCGCTTTCCAATTGGTGGCGCTCCTCCAGGGCAGTATCACCGCTGACAATTTCGAGAACTTGGAGATGGCACCCACCTGACTCCCAAACAGTGACTCGTCCGATATGGAGTCGGCTCTCAAAATCAAGTCGCATCGCTGGGTTATCCGTGGGTCGGCAGTATGTCAACTCGTAAACAAGTTGATAAGCACCGAACCGTGACCGCAGACCACCCTGGTATTGGTCAAAGCCTCGCCCAGAGATGAGTTCTGCTAATGGCATATCGCTCAAGTAGATCCCTTTCGCCCTGCGGCCTAATTTGGTACTACACCGCACTGGTGCGACATAGCACGTCATAATGAATCTTTGCCTATACTCGCTATTCGCTCACTTGGCCCCCTCAAGCATTCAGCGTCAATCGCCCGCTTTCCTGCTTGCTTCGCAACGATTTCCCCCGCCCCTTGCCCCGATGCGGTATACTATCCCAATCTCCCGCACACCCGACCATTAACCGACCTGACCACCAAGGCCGCCACGAACTAAGAACCCATCATGCAAGCCACGTTCGACGCTATCACCGAAGACCTGCACGCGAACCGCACCGCCGCCCTCGTCCCCAAGCTCGAAGCCGGGCTGAACGAGCAGCAGCGGCAGGCGTTCTTTCATGACGGCGGCCCGGCCCTCGTTTTGGCAGGTGCCGGTAGTGGAAAAACGACAGTTTTGACGCGGCGGGTGGCCCGGCTGCTCGCCAAAGGGGTGGACCCGCAGCGGCTGTTCGTGGCGACGTTCACCAAGAAGAGCGCCGACGAGATGGGCCTGCGGCTGGCGGCCCTATTGGGCGAGGGCGGCGAGGCGACGGTCGAGAGAATGTGGATCGGGACGTTCCACGCACACTGTCTGCGAATACTCAAGCACGAGTGGGCACACCTCTACGGCAAGGCAGGATACTTCCAGCTTGCCGACGAGAACTGGCAGGTGCGGGTGGCGAAGGCGATTCTCGGCGACGCGAACTGGATGGCGCGCGGGCTGCCCTCGCCTCCCTTCGGACTGAACACGGCCTACGATCCCAAGGGGGCGCTGTCGGCGGTGTCGGCGGTCAAGAACCGGGGCTTCCGCGTGGAGGAGGCCGAAAAGGCGTTCCGGGAGCACGAGCCGAACTGGGCGGACCCGACGATTCAGACCTTGTCGAAGTTCTGGCGCTGCTACGAGCAGGCGAAGCAGGCCAAGTTCGATGTGCTGGCGAAGAAGCCGTCGCGGCGGCTGGACTTTGACGACCTGCTGATCGAGGCCCTGATACTGCTCCAGGAACAGCCTGCAATTAGAGATAAGTACCAGCAGTTCTTCCAGTATTTGTGCATTGACGAGACGCAGGACACGAGCGCGGTGCAATGGGAGATCGCGCGGCTGTTGGCCGCCCGGACCGGCAACATCTTCATCGTCGGGGACGTGGGGCAGGCCATCTACAGTTTTCGCGGCTGCTCGCCCGAGGCGACAGTGGGGCAGTTCGGGGCAGCCTACCCGAACGGGACGGTCATCCGGCTGCCGGCGAATTACCGGTCGTCGGCGACCATTGTCCGGGTCGCGAATGAGCTGATCGGTCGGTCGGGGATTGATGCCAAGTACCGGCTGGAAATGGCCGCCATCCACCCGGAAGGCGAGGACCTGTCGCAGCACGAACACGAACACGCCGAGGCGGAAGCGCAGTTCGTGGCGGAGAAGTTGAAAGAGCTGCAAGGGGGAGGGACACAGCTTCGGGACTGTGCCGTCCTGTTCCGCACCAATGCCTACTCGCGTGCCCTGGAAGAAGCGTTCGTCAAGGGCGGCGTGCCCTACGTCCTGCAAG
This sequence comes from Armatimonadota bacterium, assembly GCA_031363565.1. Taxonomy (GTDB): domain Bacteria; phylum Armatimonadota; class Armatimonadia; order Armatimonadales; family Capsulimonadaceae; genus JANXMY01. Next base: position 3,810 of record JANLUQ010000613.1, read on the forward strand.
GGGCGATGGGGTTCTATTCGCGGCGCGAGGTGCGCGACCTATGCGCCTTCTTGCAGTTGTCGGTCGAGCGGGATACGGCGGCGGCCGATGAGGCGGTCAAGCGAGTCATCAACATCCCGTCCAGCGCATTCGGCAAACCGACCCACTTTCTGGGGCAGGCATTTCTCGCCGAGGTGGAGACGCAGGCCGGGCGCAAGGGGCATTCCCTCTACAGGGCGCTGGCGTTAGGACAGTTCAAGACGACCAACCAGGGGCTGGCCGTGAAGGACTTCCGGGACTATGTGAAAAGTGTCGCCGAGGCCGGGGGTTCGGTAGAAGCACGTCTGCGGAAGGCCCGCGAGATGGGCTATGACGACTGGCTGCTGCGCGAGGAGGGGCATGCCGAGGACGAGGGCAACTCACGACTGGACAACCTGGAAGAGCTGTGCGTGGCCTCGGGCGCGTTCCCCTCGCCGGCGGACTTCCTGGCCTTCGTCGCCGCCCAGAACAAGCCCAAGGAGGAGTCGGAGATCGGCGATGCCGTAGAGATGATGACGATTCACCGAGCGAAGGGGTTGGAATGGCCGGTCGTCTTCGTGGTCGGCTTCGCCTTCGGGATGCTGCCGCACCACCGGTCGCTGCGCTGGCTGGACGAGGAGAAGACGCAGCTCGCTTCGGACAGCATTGAGGAAGAGCGGCGACTGGCTTATGTCGCCATCACGCGGGCCAAGCAGCGCGTGTTTTTGTCGTGGCCGTTGCAGCACCAGACGCGTGCGCTGACGCGCTCGCCGTTTTTGGGGGAGATGCCGTCGCTGGGGGAGTTGGCAGTGGCGGAGGGAGTGCCGGGGCAGTAAAATGCCCCGGCTTTCTTGTGCCTTTACAGGATGCCCCACCATCACCTGCTCAGGCGGGCGGGCGGTTCGGCGGGATGGGCTGCAAGATGCGCCGCCGGGCGGGTGTCAGCCGGTCCAGCAGGGCTGGGGAGTATTCGTAGCCGAAGCGGGTCTGCGCCCACTTCGGGCCGTAGCGGTAGATGGTGACACGCCGCTCGCCGCCCTCAGTCGTCCGGCTGCTGCCGCCGTGCATCAGAGCGTCCACGAACAGCACGGCGTCGCCTTTCTTCAGGCAGACCGGGATCGCGCCTTCCAGATCGTCCATCCGCTCGCCCAGCAGGTAGTCGGCGGCCTGAGGATGTTGAAAGTTGGATTTGTGGCTGCCCGGAATCACCATCGTCGGCCCGTCACCTTCGCCGATGTCGGTCAGGGCGAGGATGACATTGCACTGTCCGCAGCGGAATACGCCATGCTCGTACCCGTAGACGCATCGCAGGGGGACCTGAAATCCGCCCGAGTGGACCTGGTGGAAACCGCCGGACCGGCGGATGGAGGCGATGGCCTCGTCAACGAACAGGCCTTCGAGGTACGACTTGTCCTCGCCGCAGTACCGGCGGGCATAGCCGATCCAGCCGGGGCAATCAATCAGCGCCTCGAACGACTTCCCGGCCTCGACGCAGTTGTGCAGCTCGAAGCCGGTGTCTTCGGTGTAGTCGCGCCGCTGGGCGTTCCCCCACCACTCCAATGGCGCGAGCTTCGGGAAGTCGTCGAAGGCGCGGTTGAGGTCGTCCAGCAGCCCCGGCGCGACGGCGTTCTCGATCACGATGTAGCCGCGCAGATCGAATAGGAAGTCGTCCAAGGCGGTCGGGACACGAGGCTCGGTGGCCTGGATGGGTGCGGTCAGGGTCATGGGTGTTTCTCTTTCGCAGGCAGCCTAGAGGCGGGCGACGTTCCGGCCATCTTGGAGGAACGGCTCGGCCAGGTGCCGAACGCCCGTGCCGTCGTCGGTGGTGATCGGTGCCTGGGAGTACTGGACGAGGTAGGCGCGGCGCATCTTATCGGTGCGGTTGAAGCCGCTGCGGTGGAAGCAGGTGCTGGAGAACACGGCGATGCTGCCGGCGGGCGCGATCACCGGGACGCCCGGCGCGTCGCCGAAATAGCCCACCATGTCGTTGGTCGCCTCATCCCGGACATGGGTGACTTTGCTCCGGGTGCCCGCCTCCGCGTAGGGCAAGTTGTAGACGGTGCCGTTCGCCTCGGAGACATCGTCGAGCGCGCACCAGCAGCCGACATAGGGCGGGTTCGGGTACGGGATATAGCCCTCGTCTTGGTGCCAGGAGAAGCTCATACCCTTCTCGGCGGCCTTGACGACGTACTGGTCCAGGAACAGGAAGGCGTCGGGGCCGACCGTCGCCCGGCAGATGTCGGCCATCAGATCGCTGAAGATGAACCGGCGGACGCCCGCGTTCTCCTGCGACAGAAACGGGAGGAAGTAGCGGCTGCCCTTGTGGTTGATGCCCAGCTTATCCACGCCCAGGCTCTCCATCTCGGCGTCCTTCTTGTCCATCTCCTGTTGGCAGGCACCGCGCATCGCCTCCAGGTGGGCGGGCGGGATGATGTTCTCCAGCACGAAAAACCCCTGATCTTGGTATTGCTGCTTCTGCGAGTCCGTGATGACGAGACGGGTGGGAAGTTCGGAATAGGTGGGAGCGGAAACGGTCATGGCTGCTGTTCTCCTTGCGATTGATGCTCAAACATGCTATCATTATGACCATCCTGATCGGTTCTGTCCTCTCGTATTAAGGCGTAATGTTATCATTTTCCGCTGTCCCAGACGATCTCCACCTTCCCCGCGCCTCTGCCGGCCGTCTGTGGCTGCACTGGTTCACGCCGCAGAGGCGCGCGCCGCACCGCCACGCGGAGATCGAGCTGAACCTCGTGATATCGGGGCGGGCGGCCTACCTCTTGGGCGACCGGCGGTATGATCTGACGCGCGGCTCACTGGTGTGGCTCTTCCCCGCTCAGGACCACATCCTGCTCGACGAGTCCGCCGATTACGCCATGTGGATCGGGGTCTTCACGCCTGCCCTGCTGGCGCGCGCCTGCCTGACACCCGAGGCGGTGCCCTTGTGCGCGTCGAACCCGCCGGGGCAGTGGTGCCGCCGTCTGACCCTGGAGCCGAGTGTGCGCCTGCAGGACTTGTTTGGGGAGATCGCCAGGGTGCCAGAGGACACGGCGCACTACAACGCCGGTTTGGGCTACGCCCTGCTGTCGGCATGGGCGGCGTACCAGGGGGCGGAGGAGCCGGCGGCGGGGCCGGATGTCCACCCCGCTGTCGAGCAGGCGGCCCGCCTCCTGCGCGACGAGGCGGACCTCTTCTCCGTGGAGCAGATCGCTGCCCGCGTCGGCCTAAGCGCGTCGCGCCTGAGCCGCTTGTTCCATCAGCAGACGGGGGTCGCGCTGGTGGACTTCCGCAACCGACAGCGCCTCCAAAGGTTCCTGCGTCTTTACGGGCCGGGCCGGGCGGTGTCCGTCTCGGAAGCCGCGCTGGACGCGGGGTTCGGGAGTTACCCACAGTTTTACCGGGTCTTTCAGCAGCAGATGGGGTGCAGCCCCGCCGAGTACCGGCGGCGGATGCAGAGGGAGAAATGATGAAGGAAGTACCACGGGTTGAAACCCGAGGCACCGAAAAGCCCAGCGTCCAGGGGACGTTCCGAAAGATACGGATTTCCCAGC
>JANLUQ010000641.1:0-7455 GCA_031363565.1 Armatimonadota bacterium
CGACAACCAGGTGACGAACACAAGGGATGGCTACGACGGGGACGGCAACCCGACCACCTACAAGAGCAGCGCCCTGACGTATGACCCGGAGAGCCGGCGGACCTCCTATGGGTCGGCTCAGGTAGACGGCTACTCGGCGGACGGCCTGCGGGCGTGGAAACAAAGCAGCGGCAGCAGGACGTATTTCCTGTGCGTCCGTCATGCCTCTATCGCTCCCCTCAATGCGCCCTAATCCACCAGCACCAGCTCCGCCAGGCAGTTCGACTCCAAGGCGTGGATGTAGCGGCGCAGATCGGCGTCGAGTTCGCGCCCGAATTTGCGGCTGAGGCCGAGCGACTCGGCGATGTCGGGGAGGAAGCCGGGCGGGTCGTAGGCGACGGTGAGGGTCAGCGTGACGCCGCCGCCTTCGGGAAGCGTTTCCAGGCGCAGGGATAAAACGTACAGAAACAGCGCGCCGACGGATTGCCAGCAGAGAGTGGTGCCGGCGCACATAGTCCGCTCGACGGCGAATTCGAGGTGACGGCCTTCCAGGCAAATAACCAGATGGGCCAGGTCCTCGTGGTCGTCCGCAGCGGCGGCACGGATATGGGATAGGAGGCGTGGAAGGGCGCGGACATCGTTCCACTCGGCCCAGACATCGCGCCAGGGGACAAGGGCGGTCAGGGCGATTTCATGGGTGAACTGCATCAGCCGTGCTCCTTCCCGTCCCGCCCTTTCGGGGTGAGTAGGGTGTGGCCGCCGAGGTAAGGCGCGAGGACGGACGGCAGGGCGACGCTGCCGTCGGGCTGCTGGTAGGTCTCAAGTAGGGTGGCGACCAGGCGCGGCAGGGCCGTCCCGCTGCCGTTCAGGAGGTGCGGGAACTCGGGCTTCGCGCCCGGCTCGCGCCGGAAGCGGATGCTGCCCCGGCGGGCCTGGAAGTCCTCGCAGTTGGAGCACGACGATACCTCCAGCCACAGGTCCGCGCCGGGAGCATGGATCTCCACGTCGTAACATTTGGCGGCGGCAAACGAGATGTCACCGGCAGCCAGCAGCTTGACGCGGTAGGGCAGGCCCAGTGCTTCGAGGACATCCGTCGCATCGGTCAGAAGGGTCTCGAGTTCGGCGTAAGACGTCTCAGGAAGCGTGTACTTGACCATTTCCACCTTGTCGAACTGATGGACGCGCAGCAGGCCGCGCGTGTCCTTGCCCGCCGCGCCGGCCTCACGCCGCCAGCAGGGGGAATAGGCCATGTAGTTCAGGGGCAGGTCGCGTCCATCCAGAATCTCCTCGCGGTGGATGTTGACCAGGGCCGGCTCGGCGGTGGGCAGGGCGAACAGGTCATCCGCGCCGTCGTGATACATTTCGGGCTGGAACTTGGGCAGGTGCGCGCTGGCCTGGACGCTCTCGCGGTTCAGGAAGTACGGCGTCGCCCATTCGGTGTAACCATGTTTATCGCGGTGCAGGTCGAGCATGAACTGGATGAGGGCGCGTTCCAGCCGCGCGCCCCAGCCTTTGTAGAGCACGAAGCCGCTGCCGGATAGTTTGGTCCCCCGGATGAAATCAATCATGTCAAGGTCGGTGGCGAGGTCCCAGTGCGGCTTGGCCTCGAAATCGAAGGTTTTAGTCTCCCCCCACGTCTTGACGATCTGGAAGTTTTCTTCCGGGCCGGGCGGCGTGTCTTGGGACGGCAGGTTCGGGAGATAAAAGAGCAGAGCATCGCGCTCGGCTTCGAGCCGTTTGGCCTCAGCATTCAGCGCGGCGATGCGGTCCCCAAGGTCGCGCAGGCCCGCCTTGACGGCCTCGGCCTCCTCTTGTTTGCCTTCCTTCATCAGCCGCCCGATGGCCTGGCCGGAAGCCTTTGTCTGGCGGTTCAGATCGGCCTGCAAGACTTCCGCCTCAGACGTGGCCGCGCGCCATCGCGTGTCGGCCTCCAGGACGGCGTCAATCGCGGCGGGATCGGCAAGGCGGGCAACAAGGCGTTCCTTGACCAGTTCGGGTTCGGTGCGGATAAGTTTGATGTCAAGCATGTTGGGCTAGTCTTCGTCGGATTTGTCTATTAATAAGAGGCGCTGATAACGGACGGGTAATTACCCCGTATTCCGGTGCAGGCAAACAGCGACGCGGCATTTCCGAGGGTGGCAGGATCGCCTCGTCCATGCCATCTTGAAAATCCCGCGCGGCATTGGGCGAACGAAGCAGAAGGGATTCAAGGGCAGAGTTGATCCCGCCTTCTGCGGCTTCGTTCACGATGATGCGGTAGGAACTCATGCGGGTGCCGGGCCGGGGAAGCGTAGGCGATGCTCGGCCATGTATTCTTCATACGGCCTCTCCCTCCCCACTTCTACGTCCTCCATCGCTTCATGGATAGCAGCAATGCCAGTCGCATATTCCTGTTCGATTTGCGTCAGGGTTTCCACCAGATGCACGAGCAGGGCGGCCATGCTCTGCAAATCGGCCACTTGGACCCGCTCGCGAACGGTGTGCGCGCCCTTCTCGGGGGCGCCGACGAACACCCAGTCGAAGGGGACGCCGCTGCGGTCCAGGGCCGCGCCGTCGGACCCGCCGCTGTCGGCGATCTCGCGCTGGACGGGGAGGCTGCTTTCCTCGGCAAGTGCCAGGATACGGTCCAGGTACGCCTGGCGCGGCAGGCAGCTATCGCGCAGCGAGACGGCGACGCCGCGCCCGCACCGAACGTGCTTTGTGTGCCAGGTCAAGTCGGCGATAAGCGCCTGCGTAATGCCCAAAGTCTTGGACAGGTGGCGGGCGCAGAGCAAGGCCCCCACCCCACGCGTCTCCTCATAGGAGGTAAAGGCAACGGCGACAGAGGGGCAGCAGCGCAGGACATGCAGGGCGGCCCAGACGCCCGCCCGGTTATCGAGGTAGGGTGCGATGATCTCGCCGCCTTCCTGGAGGGGCACGGCGGCGTAGACCCAGCGCGAGCCGGGCGCGGCGGTCGTCTTGCCCTTGACCTTCCACGAACCGTCTTTGCGCCGGGCCAATGTGTTGCCGGCATCCGGCATCCCCGCCGGGCGGATCGGGTCGCCCGGCCTGCCGTCCGGCCCGCCGATGCGGAGGAGGCTCTTGGCGTGGTCCAGCGTCCAGCCAGTCGTGTCCAGATGGGCGAACACGGCGACGGTAGGACGCTCGCCGCGCCGGGCGATGAGCGAATCGCCCAGGCGTTCCAGGCGGACGTCAGGCAGCTCACGGGCGAGCTGGTCTTCCAGCCAGTCGGCCGTTGGCCCTTCATCGCCGGAGGGGGCATCGAGTTTCAGCAGCTCCCAGAGGATGTCAAGCGGGTAATCAAGAGATGTCACAGTAGGTTATTGTATCCGATAGTGGATGAATTTGTCAAACGCAGCGCTTCCCGGCCCAGGGCAATTGCACGCACAGGGCAGGCAGGGGAAGGGCAGGCAGGGGGCCGATCAAGCTTGGTCACGGGAAACCAGTCCCCGGCCTATGGAAAATGCGTAAAAAGCCGATATAAATGACGGGAATACGATCCTATCTACAAAACTATGTTCATAAAACAACGCCGGCAGACGATCGAGCGAGACCTGGGCCTTGGCTTCGGCACAGCCCTGCTGGTCGCGGTGATTGTCGGGGCGGCCACTTACACCGAGACCATGCGGTGCATCCACCTCAGTGCGGCGACGCGACGCGCGCGTGAGGTGGTGCAGGAGCTGTCCGCGACGCGGGCCACGCTCCAGGACGCCGAGACGGGCCAGCGCGGGTTCCTGCTGACAGGCGACTCGCGCTACCGGGTGCCTTACGACGAGGCCGTTGCGGATCTGCCCGCGCACCTGAGCCGCCTGCATGTTCTGGCGCAGGGGCAGCCCGCCCTAGCGGCGCAGATCCCGGCCCTGGAAGGGACGGCACGAGACAAGATGGCGGAACTTGGGCTGACGGTCGCACTGCGGCGCGACCGCGGGTTCGCGGCGGCCCAGCGCGTGGTCCTTCAAGGGCGCGGCGAAGAGGACATGGAGGAGATCCGGCGTCAGGCCGGCCGGATGAGCATGGAGCAGACCGCCCTCTGGGACAGCCTGAGCCAGCAGCGTACCGAGGCGCAGTGGAAAACGCTGTGGTCCGTGACCGCCCTGATCGCCTTCGAGTTCGGGCTGCTATCCGCCGTGTTCGGGTTGATCCGGCGCGACGGCGCGGAGCGGCGGCGGGCTGAAGCGGCTCTAGCGGCGTCCAATGGCCGGCTTTCGGGCGTGATCGAGGCCTCGCCGGTGGCGATCTTCGCCTTCGACTCGGCAGGGCTGGTCCTGAGCTGGAACCGGGCGGCGGAAGCGATCTTCGGCTGGAGCGCGGCGGAGGCGATCGGCGGCCCATTCCCATTCGTGCCGGAAGAGAAGCGCGCCGAAACGATGGCGCTGTGCGCGCGGCTGATGCGCGGCGAGTCGTTCTCGGGCGTCGAGGCGCGGCGGCGGCGGCGTGACGGGAGCGCTGTTGATGTCACGATCTCGGCCTCGCCGCTGCGCGATGACTCAGGGCAGATCGTCGGGGCGATGGCGATCATGGCCGACGACACGGCGCGCAGGAGCGCGGAACGAGCGATGGAACGCAGCCAGGCGAGTCTGGCCGAGGCCCAGGCGCTGGCGCACATCGGAAGCTGGGAATATGCTGTGGCGACGCAGGAGGTGACCTGGTCGGACGAGATGTTCCGCCTGCTCGGGCTGGAGCCGACGAAGGGAACGGTCGCGCTGGATGTCTATCTGGCGCGGGTCCACCCGGCCGAGCGGGAAAAGACGGGCGCGGACCTAGCGGAAGCGATCCGCCGGGGAGTTGGCTACGAGGCGGATCGGCACTTCGTGCTCCCCGATGGAGCGGAGCGCATCCTGCACGCCTTGTCCCGGCCGGTCACGGACTCAGAGGGCCGGGTGGTCAAGGTCGTCGGCACCATGATGGACGTCACCGAGCATCGGCGGATCGCGGCAGAGCGGGAAGCGATCCTGACACATATGCGTGAGGGCTTGATCGTGGCAGATCCCGCAGGGAACTTCCTGGTGATGAACCCGGCGGCGCGCCGCCTGTTCGGATACAGGGAGGGATCTGGGGCGGGCGCCGGGACAGAGGGAGCCTGCGGTCATCTGGGCGAGTTCTGGCAAACCTTTGAGATGTGGTACTTGGACGGGCGGCCGATGCCGACCGAGGAGCAGCCCCTGGCACGCGCCCTGTGCGGCGAAGCATTGTCCAGCTATGAGGCGCGCGTCCGGCGGCGGGACACTGGGGCGACCTGGATCGGGAGCTTCGGCATCTCGCCGGTATCGGACCATGAGGGGCGCCCGCTCCTGGGCCTTATCACCGTCCGGAACGTCACCGCCCAGAAGGAGATGGAGAAGGCTTTGCAGGCTGCCCATGACGACCTGGAGCGCCGAGTCGGGGAGCGCACGGCGGATCTCGACATCCTCAATAAATACTTACAGACGGCTCATGGGGCGCTGCGGTTCTCGAATGACCGGCTGACCGGCATCATTGACGGGACCAAGGACCTGATCGCCGCGCTCGACTTGAACTTCCGGTTCATCGCCGTCAATGAAGCCTATGCAGCCCAGGTCGTCGCGATGGGCGGCAGGAAGCCGGAGGTCGGCGCGGTCCTGACTGGGATGCTGGCGCACCTGCCAGGCGAGGAAGCGCGGGTGGCGACGAACTGGGAGCGCGCCCTGAACGGCGAGGAGTTCAGCGCAGACTACGCGGTGGGCGAGGGTGGTCTGGGCACGGGCGAGTCATCCCGCACCTATGAAGTCAAGTACAGCGCGATCCGCGATGGTAAGGGCGTACTGATCGGGGCCACGCTGATCGCACGGGACGTGACCGAGCGGGACCAGGACGCGGCGGCGCTGCGGCTCTCGGAGACGCGGTTCCGGTCCCTGATCGAGCAGTCACCCCTCAGCACACAGGTCTTCTCGCCCGAGGGGACCGCAGTACAGATCAACCCCGCCCTCACCAAGATGTCCGGGCTGACCATGAAGGATTTCTCGGGCTACAACATCTTCCGTGACGAGCGGTTTCTCGCCAAAGGCGTCATGCCTGCTCTCCAGCGGGGCTTCGGCGGGGAAGCCGTCACCCTTCCTCCCATGCTGTATCGAGCCGAGGAGTCGTTCCAAGAGGCTGCCGTCGGGGACAGGGCGGGGCAGTGGGTCCGGACGTTCATCTACCCCGTCAAGGACGAGAGTGGCAAAATCCGCGAGATCGTCCTGATCCACGAGGACATCACGGAGCAGGCGCAGACAGAGGCCGCACTGCGCGAGAGCGAGGCCCGCTTCCGGTTCATGGCCGATGCCATGCCGCAGATCATCTGGACGGCTGGGGCAGATGGCAGCCCGGACTACTATAACCAGCGTTGGAAGGACTATACGGGGATGACTCTGGAGCAGTCGCGGGACTGGGGATGGCTGCCCGTCCTGCATCCCGATGACCTAGAGAGTTCCGCGGCGCGCTGGATGGAGTCCTACAGCACGGGCGTGGACTATGAGACGGAGTACCGCTTCAAGCGCGAGGCCGACGGCGCTTACCGCTGGCATCTGGGGCGGGCGGTGCCGATGCACGACGCGGAGGGATGCATCGTAAAGTGGTTCGGCACCTGCACCGATATTGATGACTACAAGCGGACGCAGGAGACTTTGCACGACATCCAGGAGGACCTGGAGGCCCGTGTCGGGCAGCGCACGGCGCAGCTGGAAGCGCAGGCGCGCGAGTTGGAAGGGGCGCGCAACCTGGCGGAAGCCTCGGTGCGGGCGAAGTCCGAGTTCCTGGCGAACATGAGCCATGAGATCCGCACGCCCATGAACGGCGTCATCGGCATGACGGGCCTGCTGCTTGAGACCGCTTTGACGGGCGATCAGCGCGACTTCGCGCAGACCATCAAGGGAAGCGGCGAGGCGCTGCTGACGATCATCAACGACATCCTCGACTTCTCTAAGATCGAAGCGGGCAAGATGACGATCGAGGTGGCCGACTTCAGCCTGCGCGCAGCCCTTGAAGATGTGGCCGATTTGCTGGCCGCGCGCGCCCAGGAGGGAGGCATCGAGATAATCAGCCATGTCCCGCCAGAGGTGCCGGAGCGCCTGCGAGGCGATGTGGGGCGAGTCCGGCAGGTCCTGACCAACTTCGTCGGCAACGCCTTGAAATTCACGCCGCACGGCGAGGTGGTCATCGAGGCACGGCTCGTCGCCGAGACGGATCAGGAGGCGACGGTGCGGCTCTCGGTGCGCGACAGCGGGATCGGCATCCCGAAAGGCCGCCAGGAGGCCATCTTTGAGTCCTTCACGCAGGCCGACGGCAGCACGACCCGTCGGTATGGGGGCACGGGGCTGGGCCTAACGATCTGCCGCCAGCTTACGCACCTGATGGGCGGACGCATCGGGGTGGAGAGCGAGCCGGGGCGCGGAAGCACGTTCTGGGTGGAGTTGCCGCTGCCGAAGCAGCCGGCCTTATCCATCCCTTGCGCCGCGCTTCCCCCCCGATTGGAAGGTC
>JANLUQ010000654.1:0-10717 GCA_031363565.1 Armatimonadota bacterium
ATCGTAGATCATGATAGTGTCCGCCCTCGCCCCGCTCCACCGGCAGCGGATCGTCCCGGTCAAAATTGATCTCACCGACCGTATGGACGCTGATGTGTCCACTCGGCGGGTCGGCCTGTCGCAGTTCGATTCGGATCGCGACCGTCCGCCCATGCGGCAGGCCGCGCCCGCGCAGCAACAGCACCCAATCAGGTCGGGAATGGCCCTCCGCTTCCGCTTCCACCCGGCTCACCTCCGCATCGAAATCCCGCGGCTCATACCGCCGCGAGCGGTAGTTGGTGAGGCCGCTGACCTTCACCATCAGCCACGAGATCGGCGTCGATCATCGCTGTGATGTCGTCTCCCATCTTGGCATCCGTCTTGGCATTAGTCCTCGTGTGGGGCAGGTCGGAAGTTTCAGCCCTGCCACATTGAGGGCAATGTCAATGATACCATACTGAAACTGACAAGGAGCCATCAACATGACTGCTGAATGCACACACCTGGGCCAGATCCGGGATGTCGAGCCACGCACGCCCCAAGGCTGTGAGGAGTGTCTGAAGATGGGCGATGCCTGGGTACATCTGCGGCTCTGCATGGAATGCGGCCACGTCGGTTGCTGCGACTCCTCGCCGAACACGCACGCGACCAAGCACTTCCACGCCACCCAGCACGCGATCATGCAGTCGCTTCAGCCCGGTGAAGACTGGCGCTGGTGCTATGTTGATGAGATGGAGGTCTAACCCAATCGAGAGGTTTTATTATGAAAGCTATCCGAGTCCATGAGTTCGGCGGGCCAGAAACGCTCCGCCTGGAAGAGACCGCTGACCCGCAGCCGGGTCCTGGTCAGGTCCTTGTGCGGGTGGAGGCCATCGGCATCAACCCTGTAGACACCTACATTCGGTCGGGAAGCTATGGCAAGCGTCCCCTACCCTATACGCCTGGCTCGGATGCTGCGGGCACCGTGGAAATAGTCGGCGAGGGAGTCTTGGCCGTCAAGGCCGGCGACCGTGTGTACCTGGCCGGGACTATCACCGGGGCCTATGCCGAGAAGGCGCTCTGCACCGCCGCACAGGTGCGCCCACTGCCCGCCCAGCTTTCATTCGCCCAGGGAGCTGCCGTCCATGTCCCCTACTACACTGCCTACTTCGGACTTCATAACCGAGCTAGGGCGCTGCCCGGTGAGGTCCTGCTGGTCCACGGCGCCAGCGGCGGCGTCGGCCTGGCCGCCGTCCAGATCGCGCGGGCGGCCGGGCTGACAGTCATCGGCACAGCCGGCAGCGAGCGAGGCCGGCGGCTCGTCGCCGATCAGGGCGCGCGCCATGTCCTCGATCACACCCAAGAAGGCTATTTGGACGAGATCAAGGCGCTGACCGGCGGCAAAGGCGTTCACGTCATCCTGGAAATGCTGGCGAACATCAACCTTCCCAGGGACCTCGGCGCTCTGGCCCAGGATGGACGGGTCGTGATCATCGGCAGCCGGGGACCGGTGGAGATAGACCCACGCCTGACGATGGTCAAGAACTTGTCCATCCTAGGCATGAGCCTCTCAAACGCGACGGAGACCGAGACGGCCCGCCTCCATGCCGCCCTCGGGGCCGGCCTGGCGAACGGAATTCTTGTGCCGATCGTCGCGCAGGAGTTCCCTCTGGCAGATGCGCCTCGCGCTCACGAGGCGATTATGGCATCCGGGGCGCATGGGAAGATCGTCCTGAGAGCCTAACGGAGAAGATTTGCGCGAAGTCGAAACCATTGTCCTGCTGCTGGTCGTCGTCGTCGTCCTGGTCATACTGGCACGGCGGCTGAATGTTCCGTATCCCATCCCCCTGGTGCTGGGCGGTTTGGCGCTGGGGTTCGTGCCTGGCTTGCCCCATGTCGCGATGCCCCCGGACCTGGTGCTGCTGGTCTTTCTGCCTCCGCTGCTGTATTCCGAGTCGCTGACGCTCTCTTGGCGGGACTTACGGGCTAACCTGCGCCCGATCGGAATGCTGTCCATCGGCCTGGTCGCCATGACGACCCTCTTTGTCGCGGTCACCGCACATGCCCTTATTCCGGGCTTGCCCTGGGCGGCGGCATTTGTCCTAGGGGCCATTATCGCCCCAACCGATGAAGTGGCGGTGTCGGCGATCGCGGAGCGGCTCCCGATGCCGCAGAGACTCCTGATCATCATCGAAGGGGAAAGCCTGCTCAACGACGCTGTCTCACTGGTCCTGTACCGCCTGGCGACGGCTGCTGTGGTGACCGGTGCGTTCTCCTGGCTGTCCGGCGGCTTTAACTTCGTCCTCGCGAGTGTCGGCGGAGTTGGGATCGGCCTTACCGTGGGGGCCGGCATTGGCTGGATTCGGCGCCGACTGACGCCGGACCCGCTGATCGAGAACACGATCTCGCTGCTGACGCCCTTCATGGCCTATCTTCCGGCAGAGACAGTCCATGTCTCCGGGGTCCTGGCGGTCGTGGCGACCGGGCTGTACCTGGGCCGTCAAGGGCCACGCTTTGTCACCTCGGCGACACGCCTGCAAGCCGGGGCGATGTGGCGGATGATTGATTTTCTGCTCAACAGCCTGCTCTTTATCCTGCTTGGGTTGCAGCTTCGCTCCATTCTGGACCGACTTGCAGGACACTCCTGGACGATGCTTGTCACGGAAGCGGCTCTCCTCAGCCTCTGCGTGATTCTGACACGCATTATTTGGGTCATTCCGGCGAGTTACCTGCCGCGCCTTCTCAGTCGCCGGGGCCGGGCACAAGGCGCCTTTCCGCCCTGGCAGGAGACAATAGTCACTGCGTGGATGGGAATCCGTGGCGGCATCTCCCTCGCCGCCGCCCTCGCCATTCCCCTCGTCACTCAGGGCGGGAAGGCGTTCCCACAGCGAGACATGCTCATCTTTTTGACCTTTGCTGTAATCTTATCCACGCTGGTCGTCCAGGGATTAAGCCTGCCCACATTCATCAGGCGCCTGAGTCTAAAAGAAGACGAGGATGTGGGGCGCGAAGAGACGGATGCGCGGCTCCAGGCGGCACAGGCCGGACTGGCCCGGCTTAACCAAATGGCGGAGACAGAGGACCTGCCCGACGAGATCGTGGTTGACCTGCGTGAGCACATCACGAACCGGACGCAGCGATTCGAGGCGCGCACCTCGGGGAGTGCCAACAAAGATTATGAAGCGCGGGCCGCGATCTACCGACGCCTGCGCCATGAGATCGTAAGCGCAGAGCGAAAGACCGTGGTAAGTCTGCGCGACACATCGGCGATCAGCGATGAGGTCATGCTGCGGCTTCAGCGCGCCCTGGATCTGGACGAGCAGCGACTGGCGGCGGAGGAGGAAGGAGACGAGGAAGGGGGATAAGCCGCGCGTCACGGTCATCTCACCCGGCATCCTTGCGCCGGACGCGCAAAACGGCGATCTTGGTCGGGTGGTTGAACGGTGCAGGGTCGGTGGGCAGGGCCGAACCGTCCTGCCCCGCGTAGCCGATGAAGTCCTGCGGGACGGGGATGAGGGCCTCGATGGAAAGATATCCATCGGCGCACAGCGCCTCCAGCATTGCCATATACTGTGCCCCGCTGACAAATAGAGCATTGTTGATGGTGACCAAGTACCCGCCGTCGGCGATCAGCGGGCGCACCTTATTGATGACGCGCTGCCCCGACTCCACCAGGTCCACCGTCCCGTGCCGTGTGCGGGAGAACAGCGGTGGATCAACCAGGATGCAGTCGAAACGCGCCCCATCGCGCTTCAAGTGGCTGACTTGGGGCCAGAAATCTCCGGCCAGAAAGTCCGCCGTGTTGATCGCGAACCCGTTCTGGACATAGGAGTCCTTCGCGACATTCAGGAAGGCACGCTTCAGGTCCAGGTGTACCACATGGGTGGCCCCACCCGCTAGTGCCGCCACTCCCAAACTCCCCGTGTAGGCAAATGTGTTCAGCACCGTCTTCCCCGCAAGGTTCGCCTTCGCCCACTCGCGCAGATGCCGCGTGTCCAGGTAAAAACTGGCGTCCTGGTTGAGCCGCAGATCCGCCGCGTACCATACCCAGTTCTCACGCACGCGCCGGGTCAGCGAGGTTCCCCAGAGAAGCACGCCCTTCTTGGCATCTTCCGTGTCCCCATAACGCGCCTTGACCAGCACAGCACTCAGCCAGGGCAGGCGTGTCCGGTAAAAGCGAGCGGCCTGCGCGACCTGCGTGTCTGCCTCGGCGGGCGTATCGGCGTAGTTGTGCAGGACCAATGTCTGCCCATACACATCGGCGACGAGCGACGGGCAGCCCTCCGTGAAGCCGCTGAAGAGCCGGAACGCCGCCTCATGGCGCGCATCGAAGCGGTCGGAACGCGCGGCCAGGGCCGCCTCCAAGGCAGTCGTCAGCTCATTTCCATCAAGGGCATCCGCAAGGGGATCCGCAAGGACATCCGTCGGCATCGGGTCGGCATCCATCATCGTGGCAGAAGTATCCATACCTTGATTATAGCCGATGATGCCTCGAATGTGACCGGCAGCGCGACAAACGTATGGTGCGGCGCAGCGCGGGTGCGCCTCCTTCGGCCCTCTCAAGCCGTCGTGCTGAGGACTGTATTGCCTTACTCTTGCGTCCCCTGGACGCTGGGCACTTCCCAGCCTCGGGTTTCAACCCGTGGCGGCTCTCATCCACCTGCTCATCCACCTGTGTCTCCACTCATCCACCGGTGTCTCCACGCGGTTTGATCGTACCACACCTGGCACATATACGTCGCTCCATTGCCGCTGCAATACGCACTATGATCTTGTGGCATCCGCCCGCCCCAAAACCATCCTCCTTTGGCCGGGAGAAGGGACTTTCTTGACTTCCCCCTCTCATTTATGCTAAAATACTTGCTTAATCCCGCCCACACTCCGGTGATGCGGGTCTTTTTCGTAACGGCTTTAGTAGGGAGAAATGAGATCATGCTGCTTGGCAGCCAGCGCGTCAACGCGCAAGGGCATTTGGAGGTCGGCGGGTGCGACTGCGTGGAACTGGCCCACGAGTTTGGGACGCCGCTTTATGTTATGGACGAGGGCCAGATCCGCGACAATTGCCGCCGGTATAAAGCGGTCTTCGAGGCGCGCTACCCCAAAAACGATATCTCATTCGCCTCCAAAGCCTATCTCAACATGGCCATCTGCAAGGTGATGGAACAGGAAGGCTACAGCCTCGATGTCGCCTCGGCGGGCGAGCTATATACCGCCATCAAGGCCGGCTTCCCGATGGAGCGCGTCCTGCTACACGGCAACAATAAAAGCCGGAACGAACTCGAGATGGCCCTCGAGTATGGCGTCGGGCGGGTCGTCGTGGACAACCTCCCTGAGCTGCGCCACCTCGCCGCCCTGGCGAAACAGGCCGGCAAGACTCAGCCCATCCTCCTCCGCGTGACTCCCGGCATCGATCCGCACACCCATCGGCGAATCCGGACCGGCCAGGAGGACACCAAGTTCGGCCTGAGCCTCACCAGCGGCGCGGCCCTGGAAGCCGTCACTGAGGCTTTGGGCGCGGCCCCGCACCTCAGAATAACGGGACTGCATTGCCATATCGGCTCGCAGCTTCTCGATGCCCACACGCACGAGCAGGCCATAGACATCATGGTCGGCTTCCTCCGCAAAGTCGCCGACACCACCGGATGGATGCCCGAAGACTTGGACATCGGCGGCGGCCTGGGCATCCGCTACACCGAGGACCAGAAGCCGCCGACGTATGAGGAGTTCGCCGATACGATCATTACCGCCCTGAATGCCGCGCTCGACAAATACGGCGTTCCAGCCCCCAACTTGCTGCAAGAGCCGGGCCGCGCCCTCGTCGGCGAGGCAGGCGTGACGCTTTACACCGTGGGCGTCATCAAGAAGGTCGCCATTCCCGAAGCGCCTGGCGAGCGCACCTACGTTACCATCGACGGCGGCCTGTCCGATAACCCCCGCCCGCAGCTCTATGATGCCGTCTATGAGGTGCAGGCGGCCGCCCGCGCGGGAGAGCCGAAGACGCAGACGGTGCGCGTGGCCGGAAAGCACTGCGAGACCGACATTCTCATCCAGGAGGCCCGAACACAGCCGGTCGAGACCGGCGACATCCTGGCCGTGCAGTCCACAGGCGCCTACAACGCCGTCATGGCCTCGAACTATAACCGCTTCCCCCGGCCCGCCGGCGTGTTCGTCCGGGATGGAAACGCCGACCTGGTCTCGCGCCGCGAGACGCTGGAGGACGTGGTCAGCCTGGACGTGGTCCCCGCGCGTCTCAGTTAGGAACTACCCTATGCCGGACGCCTGGGATTTTACGCAGAAGCCGCAGAGGGCCGGACCGATCCCTCAGGTCCCCATCCTGACCTACCTGCTCCTCGCGCTTTCGGTCTTGATGACGGCAGCCTACCTCATACCAGGCGGAGAAGAGGGGGGCCTCTGGGATCGGATTGGCCACTTCGGCCTCGCCGAAAGTCCCGGCGCCGCCCCCTGGGGCCTGCTCACGAAGATCTTCATTCATGGCAGCCCACTCCATCTGCTGTTCAATGTGATCTGGCTGTATCAACTGGGGCGTATCCTGGAGAGTACTCTTAGCCCACTCGTCTACCTTGCCTTCATTGTCGGTGCGGCAGCAGTCGGCGGGGGGTGCGAAGTCCTGATCTCCGGGCAGACCGGAACCGGCCTGTCCGGGGTGGTCTACGCCATGTTCGCCCTGATGTGGGCGGGGCGCGGGCTGTACCCCGCTTGGGCCGCCGTGGCGACGCGCAATAACCTGCGCTACTTTATCCTGTGGGGCCTGTTCTGCGTCGGGGCAACACTCCTGCATTTTCTCAATGTCGCGAGTGGCGCGCACGGCGGCGGCTTCCTGTTCGGCCTCAGCATCGGCTTCCTGTTCTTCGTTCCGCGCCGCCGCTGGGTCTGGGCCGCGCCGCTCGTCCTCCTCGTCGGCGTGACCATATTCTCTGCTATTCGGCTCCATAGCAACTATCTCTAGCCTGATTCACATCACATGATGCACACCAGAGGACAATGACAAAAAAGAGACTACTCTCGGGGATGCAGCCGACCGGCGGCGGACGCCTGCATCTGGGCAATCTGGAAGGGGCCTTGCGGCCCTGGGTGCAGCGGCAGGACGAGTATGAGATGTTCTGCATGGTCGCCGATTGGCACGCCCTGACGACCGTAGCCGATGGGACCTATGATCTTGCCGAAGCCTCCCGGCAGACGGCAACGGACTACCTCGCGGGCGGGCTGGACCCGGATAAGTGCGCCATCTTCCGGCAGTCGGATGTCCCTGAACACGCCGAGCTTCACTTGCTGCTCTCGATGGTGACGCCGGTCGGCTGGCTGGAGCGCATCCCCACCTACAAAGTGAAACGCGATCTGGTCAAAGACAATGACATCCAGGTCAGCTATGGGCTGCTCGGCTACCCCGTCCTCCAGACCGCCGACATCATCCTCTACCGCGCCCAGGCCGTCCCCGTCGGCAAGGACCAGGCCGCCCACATCGAGATCTCACGCGAGATCGCCCGCCGCTTCAACCATATCGTCGCCCAGAACGTGTTCCCCGAACCCGAGGCGGTCATCAACGACGGCAGTGGCGAAGTGCCCGGCATGGACGGGCGCAAGATGAGCAAGTCGTATGACAACGCCATCTATCTTGCGGACACCCCAAAACAGACGGTAAAGAAGCTCAACTCGGCCTTCACCACGCCGACCAAGATCCATATCACCGATGCTGGCATTCCCGAGGGCTGCGTCGCCTGCAAGCTGCGGCGCGTCTACGACCCCGCCGGGTACGAAGTCCAATGGGATGAGTGCCGGGCCGGACTGCGCGGCTGCGGGCAGTCCAAGAAAGAACTGGCCGAGATCATCAACGCCGATCTTGCACCCATCCGTGCCCGTCGCGCCGCGCTCGAAGCCGACCCCGGCTATGTGGACGCGGTCCTGCGCGCGGGGGCGGACCGGGCGCGCGCGGCAGCCGACGAGACACTCCAGATCGTGCGGAAGGCTCTGAAAATAAGGCACTGAAATAAGGCCCTAACCGCCTCGCATTCAGGGTACAATGTGGGCGGTATTGGAAGGAAGATTTCTTTCCACCAAGCTCCCTTCTGGAGTGCGGTGGGAGCGCGGCCTGCGGCGCGGATGCAGGCGACCCTATGGACTCCCACTCACAACCGTATTTCATGCTCGCCCTGGCCCTGCTGCTGGTCGCGCTTAATGCCTTCTTCGTCGCCGCCGAGTTCGCGATGATCCGCGTCCGCCAGACGCGCATCGCCGAGCTTGTCACCGATGGCAATGTGCCTGCGCGCACCGTGTTAGACCTCCTGGCGCGGCTTGACACCTATCTCTCCGCCACGCAGCTTGGCGTCACCTTGGCCTCGCTCGCCCTCGGCGCGGTCGGCGAGCCGGCCGCCGCCCACATCCTGCGCGGCTCGTTCGATTCGCTCGGGATCGGGCGGAACTCGGCCTCTGCCCATATCATCGCCATTGGCCTCGGCTTCGTACTGATCACCTTTTTTCACATTATCTTCGGCGAGCTTCTGCCCAAGTGGTGGGTCATCGCTCACACCGAGCGCACCGCGCTCGCCGTATCCCGGCCGATGCGCGTGTTTCTCCTGCTCGGCTACCCGCTGATCCTCATCCTGGAAAGCGCGGCCAAAGCCATCGCCCGGCCCCTGCATATTCAGCCCGGCGATGGCCAGGAGCAGGCGCACTCCGAGGACGAGATCCTCGCCATCATGGCGCACTCCCACCGGCAGGGAGAGCTGCGGCCTTCCGAAATCGAGATCGCCGAGAACGTCTTCGACTTTGCCCACACCCAGGCGAAGGAGATCATGGTGCCGCGCGTGGACATGGTCTACCTCTCCACGACCTGGAGCCTGGCCCGGAACGTCGAGGTTTCGGTCGAAAGCGGCTTTACCCGCTACCCGCTCTGCGAGGGTGACCGCGACCACGTCATCGGCATGATTCACATCAAGGACCTGCTGGCGATTGCCAGCAAGCCTGACGCCGACATCCGCGCCATCAAGCGCGACATCATCGGCATCCCCGAGACCAAGCCGATTGATGAACTCCTCAAAGAGCTTCAAAAGAGCCATACCCACCAAGCCATCGTCGTGGATGAGTACGGCGGCACGGCCGGTCTGGTGACGCTGGAGGACATCATCGAGGAGCTGATCGGCGAGATTCAAGACGAGCACGACCAGCCCCCACCCCTCGTATCGCTCGACGAGACCGGCCGGTCTTTCTCGGTCGCGGGGACCGTCGCGCTCGATGAGGTCGCCGAAACCCTGGGCCTGCCCATTGACAACCCCGCCGACTATGACACCATTGGTGGCTATGCCCTCCACCAGCTGCGCTTGCCGCCGCGTCACGGGGCCTCCGCTCGGCTCGACGGCTTCGATGTTTCGGTCGCCGAGGTGACGGGCCGCCGCATCCGCCGCCTGCTATTCACGCGGCACGAGCCGGAGCCGGTGCCGAAAAGCGTTTGATTTGGAGAGCGCCTGACCGGAGACTAAACGATGCTGCGATACGACGACGGCTCAGAGATGAACGCTCCCGCCGCCCAGGTCTGCGTAACTTTGCCCGTTGACGCCTTCTAGTAACCGCCAAGCCTGACTAACGACGACATGATCAGCGCCGGCCATATCGCTCCCGATGAAGACCTCAAGGAGAAGTGGTAGCCATGCTCCGACAACAAACAGATGAGATTCCCACATCGCTCGCGGAGCAGGTCCGAGTCACACCGGAAGAACTCTCCCAAGCCTTGGCAGCCATCGAGACGCGTAAACAGGCAGAGGCCAGCCGCCTCGCCGGGACCATCCCGATCGACCAAGCTGTGTCTGAGCTGCATCTGGACTCCACCTCCGACGAGATCTGGGCCGAGGTGCAGACGCAGCGGGCCAAATCCTCCGCCGCGCAGCGTGAGCAAGAGCAGCAAGAACGAGCCGCTCAAGAGGCGCGGATGGCAAGGCGGGCCGCCCGGCAGGAACAGGCGGCGCGCCAGCAAGCTACTGTCCCGCGCAACGGGGGGCGCCGGAGATGGCTGGGGCTGTTTACGCCGCTTCTGGTCGGCTGGGTGCTGGTCCACAATGGCGTCATCCCCCACTTCTGGAGCCATTCCACGCGCATCACCGCTCCCATCCTGCGTCCCCTCGCCCAAATACCCGACGGCAAGGAAGTCTACGCCGATGATGCGGCGCTAGTTCAAGTCTCCGAAGGCAAATCCCAAGCACAGATCACTGTCAGCGAGAATGCAGCCGGCAACCGCTGGGCGATGATGAAGGTCGGCCCTCATGTCTATCTGCGCGGCTACATCGCCAGTACCGCCTCGCTTCAGCCGCTTCAAGGCACAGCGCTCAATGTCTATAATGATGATAATTCGGGCGGGCTTGAGGGCGAGCGAACTACCAATATCACACTGCGCGTGGATAATATCCCATTGCAAAAGTCTGGTGGCGATGATGGTTTTTCAGAAGTCACCATCCCCAATTTTCATCCTGACCCGCTGACCACACTTACTCCCTGGCACTGACACCATGCTGAAACACGAAGACAACACAGAAGCACTGCCGCCCGCCGCGCTGGCCCGCGTGACGCCGGAAGAACTCGCGGCGGCAGTCGCTGCTATCGAACACCGACGCCAAGCGGAGGCAGCCGGCGCGCAGCCTCTCGGTCAAATCCTGAGCGAAATGGGACTCGACATCGCGGAGGCCGACCTGTTGGCGGAGGTTCAAGCGCAGCGCGTCCGGTCCAAAAGGCAGAGGGCCTGGCGACTGACTGG
>JANLUQ010000655.1:0-1554 GCA_031363565.1 Armatimonadota bacterium
GCCGCCCTCGGCGTCTTCTGGCTGAGGCTCCACCGGCGGCCCCGCCGCTGGCGCATGCAGCGGACGGTGGTCTCCACGCTGGAACGCCGAACTTCGAAACGTCGGAGCCAAGCGTATTAGGGTCGAGATGCTGCCTCCGTACCTGGGGCAGACTCCCCCGCAAACAGATCTGGCATGAATCTTGCCGCAAGGATAAGTGTCTGTCCCGCAAAAAGACGTAATGATGCGTGGGACACTCTTCAGGTCACCTGCATTGTGTACCGGTTCTGGTATCATAAGCGCAATGCAATTCCCTTGGTCGAAAACCAACCATCGGCGCGAGCTTTTGGCACAGCCGTTCCCCGCCGCCTGGGCGGGCTATTTGTCGGCCAACGTCGCGCTGTACCGCACCCTGACGGCGCATGAGCAGACGAGACTTGGGGACATCACGCGTGTCCTGGTGGCCGAGAAGGGATGGGAGGGCTGCGGGGGGCTGACGCTGACCGAGGAGATACTGGTCACGATCGCCGCCCAGGCCGCGCTGCTGGTGCTGGGGTTCGAGGATGAGTACTACCCGAACGTCGAGACGATCCTGGTTTATCCGCAGGGTTTCCTGGTGACAGTCCGGCGGCCCGGCGTCGGCGGCGTGATCGCCGAGCAGATGGTCCCCTATGCGGGCGAGGCCGCCCAGCGCGGTCCCATCGTCATCTCCTGGGCGGACGCGCGCCACGGTGGGCGCACGCTGGGGGACGGCCACAACGTCGTCCTGCACGAGTTCGCGCACAAGCTGGACATGCGTGACGGCGCGGCGGATGGGGCACCCTACCTGCGGGACGCCGCCCAGATCGAGACGTGGTCGCGGGTGATGAGCGCGGAGTATCAGGGCCTGGTGGAAGCGACGTCGGCGGGGGAGCCGACGCTGCTGGACGCCTACGGGGCGACCAATGCGGCGGAGTTCTTCGCCGTGGCGACCGAGTGTTTCTTCGAGCTGCCCCGGCGGATGCAAGGGGAACACCCAGAGCTGTACGGCGTCCTCAGCGGCTACTACCGGCAGGACCCGGCGGTGCGGGCCGGGGCACACGGGATGGGGTAAAGAAGAACGGCCCCCCGCCTTTGAGGACATATCATGCCAACAGAAAACACCAACTTACCCCTTGCCGCGTCGTGCGGCATCCTCGTCTGCGGCGGCGGCACGGCGGGCATCGTCGCGGCCATCGCCGCCGCGCGGGCGGGCGCGGACGTGCTGGTCGTGGACCAACTCGGCCAGCTCGGTGGGACGCAGTCGGCGGCGTGGGTGACGCCGATGATGCCGAATAAGATCCTGACTGAGAACCTAACGCACGGCCTGAATGACGACATCCTGCGCCGGGCCGCCGAATACGATCCGCCGCCGACTGACAAAACCGGCGACCTGCTCTGGTTCAACCCCGTCACCCTGGCCCTCGTGCTCGACGACCTGCTGGCTGAGGCGGGCGGGCGCGTCCTCTATCACACGTTCATCAGTGACGCTATCGTGGAGGACGGCGCGCTGACCGGAATCGTTATCGAGAACAAGTCCGGGCGGCAGCGGATCGA
>JANLUQ010000658.1:0-3836 GCA_031363565.1 Armatimonadota bacterium
CTTACGTCCTGTCTTAGCAGCGCTATGATACCCGGCGCGGCAGGCACTCGGCCATGTGGTATACTAAAGGCAGAGGGAACGAAGTGCTGGAAGAAGTCGTCAAAGAAATCGAAGGGGCACAGGCGAGGCTCGACGCCCTGAGCAAGCCGCTGAACCTGGACGGACGCACCGAGGAGATCGGCGCGCTGGAAACGGCGGCGTCAGACCCCGGTTTCTGGGATGATCCAGCGGGCGCACAGGTGCAGATGCAGCGGCTGAACACCTTGAAAGAAAGCCTCGACCCGTGGCAGACCGTCCGCAAACGCCTGGACGACGCGCGGACACTGGCCGAGCTTGCCGTGATGGAAGAGGACCCGGATGTCTACGCCCCCGAGCTGCAAGGGGAGCTTGCGGGCATCATGGGTGCCCTCGACAAATTGGAAGTCGAGACGCTGCTGTCGGGGCCGCACGACGGCGCCCCGGCCATCCTGGAGATCAATGCGGGCGCGGGCGGGGCGGATGCCAACGACTGGACCTCGCTGCTGCAGCGGATGTATCTGCGCTGGGCGGACCGGCACGGCTTCAAGGCCGAGCTGATGGACGAGGTCGAGGGGGACGTGGCGGGGCTGAAAAGCACGTCGCTCCGCATCGAAGGCAAGAACGCCTACGGGCTGCTGCAAGGAGAGCGGGGCGTCCACCGGCTGGTCCGCATCTCGCCGTTCAATAAGACGCGCGAAACGTCGTTCGCCGGTGTGGATGTGGTGCCCGAAGTCGCCGAGGTGGAAGAGACCGAGATTCCTCTGAAGGACTTGAAGCGGGAGCACACCCTGAGCCGGGGCGCGGGCGGGCAGAACGTCCAGAAGAACGAGACCGCGGTGCGTCTGACGCACCTTCCGACGGGCATCGTGGTGACCTGCCAGGACCAGCGCTCACAGCTCCAGAACTATGAGCGCGCCCTGCGAACACTGAAGGCGCGTCTGCTGGAGATCGCCCGGCAAGAGCAGCGGGCGGGCATTGACGGCCTGCGCGGGGACCGTCAGGACATTGCCTTCGGACACCAGATCCGCAACTACTTTTTCAACCCGGAGACGCGCGTGACCGACGACCGGACCGGGCACAAGACCGGCGATATCCAGCGCGTGATGAACGGCGAGTTTGATGATTTCATTGATGAGTTCCTGCGCTGGCAGCAGGAGCAGAAACACCAGGACGCTTAACACCATGAGAACGCCCCCGAGCAGAGCATCCGTGATCGCCTTTTTCGGGGCGGTACTCGCCGCCTTGCCTGCCGCCGCGCCCGCTGCGCCCTCGGCCTTGAAAGACAAGGGCGGCAAGGACCCGGTGCAGGTGCAAACGGCCCTTTCCGGGTCCGGTGTTGCGGCGGGCGAGACGAACCTGGGCGACCTGATTGCCGACGCCGTCCGTCAGACGGGGAAGGCACAGATCGGCCTGGTCCCCGCCGACGAGATCGATGGAAAGGCGCAGGTCGCAGTGGGTAAGACCGACCCGAGCGCCATCATCGGCACCTTGCGCTACGCCGACGACCCGAGCGACACGGTGGTGGTCCTGAGCCTGACCGGGGCGCAGCTCGTGAAGGTCGCCGAGCGGTCCGTCTCGCGCGCGCCGCAGCCGTTCGACGGCTTCCTGCAAGTGTCGGGCCTCCAGATCCGCTACAGTCCGAGCCAGCCGGAGGGCAGGCGCGTCTCCTTGGTCGCCGTAGGAGGCAGCGCGGTGGATGCGGGCAAGACCTACCGGGTCGCCACGACGCGCCCGATCGCGGGCGGCAGCCTGGGCTACTTCCAGATCTGGAACCAGAAGGACATCGCCGACGATACGGGCATCCCTCTTGCCAAGAGTCTGGGGGAGTATCTGGGCGCCCACAAGACGATCACCAGCACTGTCGAGGGCCGGATCACGACAAAATAGCGCCCGGCACGGAGAAGAGGGCGCGGTTCATCGCGCCCCTGCACCAATCCCGTAGGGGCCAGGTCCTCCTGCCCCTCTCGCCCCCCCTGCCCTTCTCGACCTCCCGCCGCCAAATGCGGCACAGGAGAGCACCCGTGACTATGACCTTTCACCGCCGCCGCCCCGCCCTTCTGCCGCTCCTATCCCTTTCCGCGCTCTTGCTCACGGCGGGCTGCCAGACCCATTCCCAGGCCGTCGCTCACGACGGCCCGATGCCGGTGCAGGCCATCCGCTCCGCCTTCGACGGCGACCGCGCCTATGCCATGCTTCAGGCGCAGTGCGCCCTAGGTGTGCGTCCGCCCGGCTCCGAGGCACACGAGAAGTGCAAAGCCTACATCCTCCAGCAGCTTGCGCCCACTGTGGACAAGGTGGATACGCAGGCGTTCCCCTATCACGACCCCGACCGGAAGGTGATGCTGCACCTGACCAACATCATCGGCGTCATCAACCCCGCCGCGACCAAGAAAGTCCTGCTGTTCACCCACTGGGACACCCGCCCCACAGCGGACCAGGACCTGGACCACAAAGACAGGCCGATCATGGGCGCCGACGACGGCGCTTCCGGGGTGGCGACACTGCTGGAACTGGCCCGCGTGCTCCATGCCAAGCGGCCTGCCATCGGTGTCATCCTGCTGTTCGTGGACGGCGAAGATTGGGGGCCT
The DNA here is from genome assembly GCA_031363565.1 of Armatimonadota bacterium. Lineage (GTDB taxonomy): Bacteria > Armatimonadota > Armatimonadia > Armatimonadales > Capsulimonadaceae > JANXMY01. The sequence continues at coordinate 2,607 of JANLUQ010000658.1, forward strand.
GGCGAGAACAGGATGTACCTGGGCGCGCGCTACTTCGCCGCCCGTCCCGGCATCTACAAGCCAAGTTACGCCATCCTACTGGACATGATCGGCCAGAAGGATCTACAGGTACATCGGGAACTGGGGTCACAGTCGTTGCACCCCGAACTGAACGACAAGGTCTGGTCCGCCGCCGCCGCCCTGGGCTATTCGGCGCAGTTCCCCGACAGCCTCCAGGGGGGCATCGGCGACGACCACGTCGCCTTCAACAACAACGGCATCCCCGCCATTGACCTCATTGACTTCGACTACCCCTACTGGCATACCCTCCAGGACACCGCCGACAAGTGCAGCCCCCAGAGCCTCAAAGCCGTCGGCGACGTGATGGCGAAGGTCGTGATGGACGAGAAGTAGGACGGCTCATGTCGCTCAGGCAGTATTGGCGGGATGTCAAGCATCGCTTCAACCACCATATGTTTGAGAACTTCCCCGCAGAGCGCGTGGAGGCCGCAGAGGGATACGCCAAAGCCGCCTATGCCAGTTGCCTTGCGTGGTACGGACCGCCACTGGATGCCCAGAAACCTTACTGCGTCGCGCAGGCAGTCGAGGGCAGCTCTTTTTGCAAGCCGATGTTCGGCAAGTACTACCTCGCGATCTCCAAAGAGGTGTCAACCCCCGAACGCCTTTGTTCTGTTATCGCACACGAGATGTACCACCGTGTGACGGCAGGGCGGAAGGGACTCGCCAGCGAGATGTGGGTGCAGGAGGTGATGGCCTGTCTTACTTCCCACTGGTTTCTGCGAAACCAAGGCTTTCAAGAGTACACGGATCACGCAAAGGGGTACTGGCTGTCCGTGATGGGGAGGGCCGATGTGCAAGCTATTCGGGCTTGCCGTCGCCGGAAGCTGCGTGATTATATCTTACGGGGTGGGAGCATCTACCCTAATGGCTTTGGCGACAGCGTGATCAGAACGGGCTTTGCTCTGATCAGCCTCCTGGCCGAAGATGATCTTCGCCGCATGGTTAAGGCAACGACGCTGGAAGAATGGATCACTTCGCTCCCACCGGAAAAGCAATACGGCGTCTGCCGGTTGTTGGAAGTGAAGAGTGATACCAAGAAGGTGCCTCAGACTACGCCGGACATCCACCAGTTCTTTAACGCTCTAGTGGCGAAAGGTGACAAGGCACTCGTGGTCGCAGAACTTTTAGAGATCACCCGCCTTCAACCCTCTAACGGGGCCGCCTTCATTC
>JANLUQ010000659.1:0-7940 GCA_031363565.1 Armatimonadota bacterium
GGGTGTGAAAGGGGAGTAATTGGTGGTTTTGGGGGCTTGCCGTGACCGTAGGGCTTTCGTCAAGACGTGCCCTGGCCCCCCACCACACCCCCTTCCCTGGCGCAACTGCACCCGACCCGAGGGGAGGGTCGCCGCTTGCGGCGGGGAGAGGATCAGAGAGGAGCATTGTCCAGCCACCGCCCGACCACTAACTCTAAACCGACCGGGCGTTCCACGAAGCCGATCTTCTTGTAGAAGTCCGCCGCGTCGTCGGAGAACAGGTACACATGCTGCCCCGGCATCTTGTCCAGGAGACGCCGCATCATGGCCGAGGCAATCCCCTGACGGCGGTAGGCCGTCAGAGTCCAGAGGTCTACGATGTAGCCGTTGCAGACGCCGTCTGAGAGGGCGCGGGCCGTGCCGACAAGTTGCCCCCCAGCGTAGGCAAGGGAGACATGGGCGCTGTTCGTGAACGATGTTTCGAGCTGTGCCGGGGTACGGCCGTTGTCGAAATTGTCCTGTACCAGCATGGCTTTCATCTCCGCCCAGTCTACGCTGCCCAAATGGTCTTTGTAGATGATGAGAGTCACCGGGGTGGCCCTTCCTGCCTCAGCCCCGCTGGAACGACGGCCCGGTCCAGGAGATCAAACCCGTACTGCACGAGCAGGGCTAGTGCGGCGGCGGGGATGGCCCCGGACAGCAGCAGCAGATCGTTGTTGTTCTCCAGTCCCTGGCTGATGCGGTTGCCGTAGCCGCCCGCGCCGATGAAGGCGGCGATCGTGGCCGTGCCGACATTGATGACAGCGGCCGTCTTGATACCGGCGAAGATGGCGCGGGAGGCCAGCGGCAGTTCGATCAGCCGCAAGCGCGCCCCCGGCGACAGGCCCAGGGCGGCGGCGGACTCGCGCAGCGAGGGGGCGATGTCGGTCAGCCCGGTGTAGGTGTTGCGGACGATCGGCAGCAGCGAGTAGAGGAACAGGGCGACGATGGCCGGAACCGGCCCGATCTGGTGCAGCAGTGGGATGAGAAACGCCAGCAGGGCGAGTGACGGGATAGTCTGGATCAAACCCGTGATGCTGAGGATCGGCTGGGCGGCACGGGGCGAGCGGGCAGCCCAGATACCGAGCGGGATAGCGACCAGCACGCTGAGGGCCAGCGAAACGAAGACCAGGAACAAGTGCTGGCGCGTTTCGGGCCAGAAGTCCGGGCCGAACAGGACCGACCAAAACGATTCGTGTTCCGCTGCGCCGGTGGACGGCGATTTGCCGGCCAGGTACGCGGCGGCGACGGCGGGCGGCGTTTGATTCTGTATTTCCACCTGAGCGTTCAGGGCGATCATCTGCGGCGCGGCCAGCTTGCCTTCCAGCGTCTGGAACTTGGCCCACGTCTTCGGGAGGCGCGTCGGGAGGTCCTTGCGATACAGCAGCACGGCGTCGTAGACCGGGAAGTAGTGCTTGTCGTCATCCAGCACGCGCAGTTTGTACTTGGCAATTTTCGAGTCGGTGGAGTAGATGTCGGTGACATCAATCTGCCCGCCCGCGATGGCCTCATAGGCCAGGCCATGGTCTAGACCTTGCGGCGCGGGGAACGGCAGGCTATAGGCGGCCTTGACGCCGGGCCAGCCATCCGCGCGCTTTAGAAACTCCTGCGACAGACCGAGCTTTAGCTCGGGATGTTTCGCCAGGTCGGAGAGCGTCCTGATACCTAATGTCTGCGCCCGCGCCTCGGGCATCGCCAGGGCGTAGGTATCGTTGAAGCCCAGCGGGATGCCGGCCGCCAGCCCCAGAGGGGCGAGCCGGGCGTTCATGGCAGAGAGGGTCAGCGGCGTCTTGCTCTTGAGCAGCTCCTGCGAGATTGTCCCCGTGTACTCGGGGTAAATGTCAATGGAGCTGCCTTGAAGGGCGGCGAAGACGATGCCCGTGTTGCCAAGCCCTGACTGATGCGTTGCGTGCGCCTCGCCGACGGCGTTCGCCGTCTGGGTGAGGATTTCGCCCAAAATGCGCGACTCGGCAAATCGCTTGGAGCCAATGTTGATGGTAGGCGTTTGAGCGACGCAGGGGAGCGCGAGGAGGAAGAGGAGCAGGGCGGGGGGGACTGTTCTTCTCATGCCTCAACCTCAGGCATCGCGGGCAGAGGCGACCGCTGGGCACGGATAAAGTCGGTCACATATTTCTCGCTGGGCCGCTGCAACAAGTCCTCCACTGTCCCCTTCTGGACGATCTCGCCCGCCCGCATCAGCACGATGGCGTCGCCGAAGTAGGCCGCCTCGCCCATGTCATGCGTCACCAAAACGACCGTCTTGTTCAGCCGGGCGAAGATGCCTTTCAGTTGTTCCTGCAGCTCGCTCCGCGTGATGGGGTCGAGGGCACCCAAAGGCTCGTCGAAGAGCAGCAGGGGTGGGTCGAGCATCAGGGCGCGCATTAAGCCGATCCGCTGCCGCTGGCCTCCCGAAAGCCCCGACGGGTAGCGCGACAGAGACTCGGGGGGCAGCTGAACCAGCCCAGCCAGCTCGCCCATTCGCGCCTCAATCTCGCCGCTCGGCTTCCCGAGGAACCGGGCCAGCAGGGACACATTCCGGCCCGCTGTCAGGTGTGGGAACAGGCCACCGTCCTGGATGACGTAGCCGATCTCGTGCCGCTTCCGCTCGATGTTCTGCGGTGTCAGCGGCGTGTCGCCGATCACGACCCGGCCCGTATCCGGCGTGATCAGCCCGACCATCAGCCGCAGCAGCGTGGACTTGCCGCAGCCGCTCGGCCCGATCAGCACCGTCGTCTTGCCGGGTGCAAGCGTCAGCGTGGTCGGCGCGAGGGCCGTCTGGCCGCCATAGGTCTTGGAGACGTTTTCGACAGTAATCATGGGGCGCTTTCTACGGGGCCGCTGTCGGCACGACCGCGTCGGCGGGCGTGATGGGGATGATGCCGCCCATCGCCTGCACCATCCGCAGATTGACATAAATAAGCATTCCCGTCGCCCCCGCCTTCGGCTGCGGCGGGTGGGTCTTCGAGTCCGTCACCGGCACGTCGTAGCAGACCAGAAATGTCTCGCCGCCGGTCACGACCGTCTCGCCGCGCGTGGCGATCTGGGCGGGCTTCCCCTGCGCGTCCACCAGGCCGACCAGGTGGTAGCTGGAATCGATCTTCTCGGCGGGCAATGTCAGCGGGTACGTCTTGCCTGAGAAGAAGTCCGCCACCAGCGAAGTGGCCGGGGCGAATATCGTCGGTTCTTTCGCGGGTGCCTTCACAGGCGCAGCCGTGGCAGGCGGCGTCAGCCGAGTCGCGCCCAGACCGATGAATGTCCCGGCCAGTGCGCTGCCAAGGAGGGTGACCGTCACTAGGTTTTTCTGTTTCATGGAGAATCAAGACAGGAGACAGCACCTTCAGGCATCAGAGGAATATCCCCCTGTTTGCCGAAGGCTGGTCAAAAACCCTGCACTTTCCTTTCGATTTTAGGCGATAGATGCTTACTTTTGCCGGCCTCGCATCACTCGCAGCCCTGGGACGCTGCTCTGGGGAGTGAAGGACTGTGCAGCACGTCTCTCTTCACGCTCCATCCTGCACCAATCTCAGCAAATCACCCACCGTGCAGTGCGCCTCGCTCGGGTGGCGCAGCCGCTCGGCGCGGTTGACCTCGTAGCGGTTGCGCCGCCCCTCGCGCGAGCGCGTCAGCACTCCCGCCGCCTCCAGATCCGTCACGATGCGCTGCACGGCGCGTTCGGTGATCCCGGTCCGATCCGCTGCTTCGCGCAAGCGCAGGTCGGGGTCGTCCGCCAGGCAGAAGAGCACGCGGGCATGATTAGTCAAAAAAGTCCAGTTGGGTCCGGCCATATCCTGATTGTAGCAAGCCGGGGCCGCTCTGTCAAGAGGCAGCCAGCCATTCTGCCGCCGCCTGCGCCTCCTCGCGGGTCAGCGCATGACCGCCCGGCTGCCAATGGACGGTCACATCCGCCCCCGAGTCGCGCAGCAGCGCGGCCAGCCTTTCTGTCTCTGCGGGCGAGGCCATCGGATCTTGGCGACCTGCGCCGAGGAAAACGCGCGTCCCGATCAAGTCGGGGAGGCTTTCGGGGACGAGCGGAACCATCGCGTGGAGCAGTACGGCGTCCTTCAGGATACCGGGGTGCAGTAGGAGCAGGGCGGCGGCGATGTTCGCGCCGTTGGAGAAGCCGACGGCGCTGACGCGGCCCGCATCGAAGCCATAGGTCTCCGAAGCGGTCTGGATGAAATCGGCCAGCTCATGCGCCCGCGCGATCAGGTCGGGGATATCGAAGACGCCTTCCGCCAGCCGCCGAAAGAAGCGCGGCATCCCATTCTCAGAGACCTTGCCGCGCGGACTGAGCAGGTTGGCGTTCGGAGCGAGCAGCATACCCAGTGGCAGCAGATCGTTTTCATCGCCGCCCGTCCCGTGCAGCAGCAGGAGCGTGTCGGCAGACGCGAAAGACGGCGCGGGAACGAAGCGATGAACGAAGTTTAGCTCTGCCATCTTCAGATCCTCCCCGGCACCTTGATCGGGGGCAGGGTGGCCTCGATTTGGGGGCGGTCCGCCTCATACTGCGTCGGCAGCTTGAGATGTGTCCCCAAAGCTTCCGGTACTTCATCGGTGGCAAAGCCCGGCGAGTCGGTCGCGATCTCGAACAGGATACCGCCCGGCTCGCGGAAGTAGATCGAGTGGAAATAGTCGCGGTCCATGACCGGACTGACGCCAAGCCCCAGGCCCGAGATCTCGCGCAGCCACGTTCCCTGCTGGGCATCATCCGGCGTCCGCCAGGCGATATGGTGGATGTTGCCGACGGCGATCTGGCCCGGCAGGAAAGTCGGCGCGGCCTGGACATCGGCGAACGTGCCGTCGCCCAGCGTGTAGCGAGTCCAGTCGCCCTCCGTCTGGACGGCCTCGAAGCCCAGGGTGCCGGTCATCAGGGCCGCCGTCCGGTCCACGGACTGCTCCGGCAGCGTGACGGCATGGACGCCGCGAATGGCATAAGGAGCGGGGATAGGTCCGTCGGCCCAGCCGGGGCGGGCGTCGCCCGCCGCCGGAACGAGTTCCAGCCGCAGTCCGTCAGGATCGTGGAACGGCAGGACAGTTTCACCGAAACGCGTTTCGGACGCGCCCACCATCGCGCCATGTTCCGTCAAACGCTCGCGCCAGAATTCCAGCGCATTGGGGGCGACTGAAAGAGAAGCCGCCGTCACCTGCCCGAGTCCGGGCCGTCCCCGGCGGCCTCCCGGCCAGGCGAAGAAGGTCAGCAGCGTGCCGGGGCTGCCCAGGGCGTCTCCGTAGTAGAAGTGGTATGAGCCGGGATCATCAAAGTTGACGGTCTGCTTGACCAGGCGCAGGCCGAGAACGCCGGCATAGAAGTCTAGGTTTTTCTGTGGGTCACTCGCGATGGCTGTGACATGGTGAATTCCAGTCAATCGGGCGGTCATGGGAGGCTCCTGTGCTAAGAAGGGCACGGCGTAAGAAGGGCGCGATAAATTGCGCCCTTACGGGACCTACATCGGCGGGACGAGGCCGTTCTTGCCGACTAGAACGCGGTCGGCGGCGACGATGCCGTTGGGCAGACGCCGACCGATGACGAAGACGTGCGCGCCGGGTGTCAGCTGCGATGCCGAGCCTGGGGCGAACGTCACGACCGGGACATTAGCCGGGAGGGTGATGTTCTGCGAGCCGGTTCCTGTCCCGCTCTTGTACTGGAGCGTCAGGGCCGAGCCGCCCGATTTGTGCGCCGTCCCGTTGGTCATGCGCGACCCACGTGCGGTGCCGTTGGTCAGCTTCGAGTGGGAGACCGTCCCATTGGTCATCTTCGAGTGCGGCCCGGAGCCGGGCAGATCCCAGGGATAGCTGCCTTCACCCGTGCCGCGTCCAGCCTCGGGAAAGACGACGACCTCCATGGCCCGCTGCGTGCCGTTGACCTGGGGCCGGGACGCGATACCGAGGAAGGTGCCGTCCTTGATGTGGGCGCGGTCGGATGGAATAACGCTGACAATGGGCATTTTGGCCACAAGCTGAACGCGGACCGGGCCAGTGGCCGACGTGACTGTCATCATCTGGCCCTGGACGGAGGCGACGGCGCCCCGGACATGGACGGAGGCGGCAGGCGCGGCCTGAGCGGCAGACCCGGCGGCAGCCAGAGCGCCGAGGGCGAGAAGGGAAGCGGAGCGGGAGGAGAAAGAGAACATGATTAAGCCTTTCAGGAGATTGGCACTTGAAGTGCCGGCTCCTCTTTGCGCGTGGGACATTGCTATTTCGTTTCCGTCACTTTGGCCGCCTTCAGCGCCCTCGCCACCTGCGCGGTGCGGCGGCCCTGGTAGCGGGCGACTTCCAGGTCGTTCGCGGTCGGCGGTGCGTTGTTCTGACCGGAGATCGCAGTGGCACCGTAAGGAGTGCCTGCCTGGAACATCATGGGATCGCCGTAGCCGAGCGGGACGATGATCATTCCCAGATGTGCCATGAAATTGAACATGGTGATGGGCGTACTCTCATTGCCGCCGTGCTGGGAGCCGGTCGAGGCGAATGCGCCACCGGCCTTGCCGACCAATTTCCCCTGGAACCACAGGCCGCCCAGGCTGTCCACATAGGCTTTCAGCTCGGAGGATATATTGCCGAAGCGGGTCGGAGTGCCGAAGAGAATAGCGTCCGCACCCTCGGCGTCGGCCTCATTCGGGGCCTGATACTCGGCGTTCATGCGGTCGGCGTTCTCGATCCAGCCCGGCGCGTGGGCCATGACATCGCGGCTGACGATCTCGCGGGCGCGGCGCAGGGTCACGACTGCGCCTTCGGCCTGCGCGCCCTCGGCGATGGCCTTGGCGAGCGCCTCGGTCGAGCCGTTGCGCGAATAGAAGGCGATCAGAATCTTAACAGGGTCCATGTGTCTCTCCTTGCGAGTCATGAGAAAGTCTCGGGGCGCGTCCGTCACCGCACAGCGACAGGGATGCGTTCGGTTCCGGCCATCTGCGGCCAACGCCTGAACAGCAGGTAATCGAGCGAGAAAACGCCCGGCCCGGTCAGCAGCATCACCATCGCGACGGCCAAATAGCCGAGAGCCGACTCGTAAGAGGGGCCGTGCGGGCTGACGAACGGGTCGCCGCTCTTGAAGTGGACCGTGATCAGAGCCGTCAGCATCGTGGCGGCAACGCCCAGGGCGGCAAGGGGTGTCAAAAGCCCCGTCAGGAAGGCAAGTCCGCCGAAGAACTCCGAGAAGGCGGCCAGGAACTGGAACGGGGCGGGGACGGGCACTTCCGGCCCCATCCAGCTTGTCGCGTGCTGGATTTTCGGCCAGCCGTGAAGCATCAAGGCCGAACCCATGACCAGGCGCAGAAGGAGCAGGCCGACCGCGCCGCGTCCCCCGATGAACTGTCCGAAAATCCGATGCATAAACCTCTCCCACTACGGTATAGTTAGTGATGCGCTTTGTTTTCCATTGCGCCTGCCTTTGGAATGGTAGGATGCGGGAAATAGTTCCTGGTACGGATGAACTCTGAGGAGACACCTATGGACCCCCACGCACACAACCCTGAGATATTCTGCCCGGCGAACGCCGCGCTTAGCCTTTTGAGCGAGCGGTGGACTCTGCATATCGTCCGCGCCCTGTTGGGACGGAAGAAGCGGTTCAACGAGATCGCCCGCGAGATCGGGCTGAACCCGGCCACCTTACGGGAGCGCCTGCGCGCATTGGAGGAGGAGAGTGTCGTAACACGGACTGTTTTGAGCACGATGCCGCCGCATGTCGAGTACGAATTAACGCCAAAGGGCCAAGCTCTCAACGGTATCTTCGAGGCGCTGGCGGATTGGGCACGGACATGGATGAAGCCGAAGGGGGCGGAGCTGGTAGACCCGCCGCAGGACGACGCCGCCGACCTGGTAGCCGGCGAACTGTCCACGCGCAGCTAGTGGGGGGCGAAGGTGCAGATCAGGCCGGGGGCCAGCGCGTCGGGGGGCTGGGCCATGCCTAGAGGGCCGGTACTGACTGC
>JANLUQ010000168.1:0-10540 GCA_031363565.1 Armatimonadota bacterium
TCTTTGGAAGGGTCGTCCATCCGCATCAAGACGTTGTTGGGCGTCTCGACCGGCGAGAACATGTCGTAACTCTCCCAGCCGCCTTCCATGAACCAGTAGATGAGGTAGTGCGGCCTGTCGGCCTCGGCGATCTTGTCCTGAATGCGCCGCTCCTGCGTCGCGCCGTAGGCGGGAAGCCCATGGCTCAGGAAGTAGCCGAGGAAGTCCGCGCAGGTCAGCGCGCCGACCACCTGGCGGGCCGAGCGCCCGAGGAACCGGCGGCGGCTCCCCGCCGCCGGGTTCTGCGTCTCTGGTGGCGGTGGTCCGAGGCGGACACTCTCATGGTCAATGTCGCAGGGCTGCGTAAACGGTTTCATAATAGGTTTGCTCTCGTGACTGATGCTGTGCGGGTAACGATCATACCCGGCCCTGAAGGGCCGGGCTACTCCCGGCTTCGCCGGACAAAGCCCCTTCGGGGCTAAATGCCTGCCCGTGCTACTCGGCTTCAGCCCCGGAGGGGCTTTCACTCAACAATAGCCCGGCCTTTCAAGGCCGGGGGCTTTGAATCGCCCGCGCCCGCGCTCCTCAGCAGTTCAATGATCTCGGAGCCGGGGCCATCGGGGTAAACATCGGTCCAAGCCCAGGCTCGTTGCGCGCTTGCCCCGTGCGCGAGCAGAAGGCGGGCCACCTCCGGGCTTGCAGTCTCATCTACGGCGATCATCAGTGGTGTCTGGCCGTATTGGTCTTCGGGATCTGTCTCAGCCCCTGCCTCAAGCAGAAGACGCGCACAGTCAGGTTGGTCATTCTCAGCGGCGAAGTGAAGCGGCGTCCACGAGTTGCCCATGTCACTGACGACCCTCTTGGCGTTAAGGTCTGCACCCCATTCAATGAGAACGCGCACCGTCTCCAAATGTCCATTCCAGACAGCATTGTGTAGGGCTGTGCGACCATGAGCGTCTACGCCGCTGACATCCATGCCCTGATCGAGAAGGGCACCGACTGCGATGATGTCACCGCCGGCAGCGGCAGTGTGCAGGGACCTATTTTCCTCGCCCATTTAAAGCGGTTCCTACCGCCGCGCCAGCCGCAGCCTGCTCGGCGAGGCGGCAGCCCCATCCCCTAAATACTCCGGACTAGTCACGACAGCGCGGACCAGCGGCTTCAGGGCGAAATGGGTCTGGTGAACATCGTCCCAAAGGCGCTTATAGAGCTTGCGCTCGTCGGCATCGTAGCGCAGGGGCCGTCCGAAGAACCAGATGAAGTGCGTCTGGATGATGGCCCGGTGGAACCTTTCCTTGCGCTGGGCCTCCAGCGCGAACGCCTCCAGCCCTGCGCCCTTGAAGGGATAAGAGGCGACGGCATGGCGATCCGAATCGTCAATTGCCCTCCCCTTGTCATCCTTTTCTTTGTACTTCCCGTCGTCGGTCCAGCGCGTCCGCTGGTAGGCCAGGGGTGTCAGGACCTGATGGCACGAGTAGCAGATGGATTTCGGGTCCACTGTAGACGCCGCCGTCAGCGTCCCGCGCGCCTTGACCACTTCCGGTGTTACCTCGAAGACGTAGCCTAAAAACTTCTCGCAGACCTGGGCAGCATAGTTGAAATGCGGTAGGCCCGGCTTGCCTTCGATGAAACCAGGCATGGTCAAAACGCCCGAGTGTCCGCAATAGGCGGGGCGGGCCGCCCGGCGTCCGTCCGGCGTGATCGTGTAATCGGCGGTCATTAGCTCCGTGTAGGGCCGCCCCGTGTGCAGCAGGTAGCGCCACAAGCGCGCCGGCTCATCCTGGGTCGGCGTCCCGTGGCTCTCCAAATAGAGGCGCACGCGACGGCCGTAAAAACTCTCGAACTCTGGGGAGGCCAGGTAACTGTCCGTCAAAACGGAGAGGGATGCGCCCCCGTCCAGGCGTGCGACTTCGCCCACGGTCGGCGGCCGTCCCACAAGGTCCTGGGCCAGCTTCACGAGCTGTAGGCGGCGGTGCGTGGCCGGGTTGCGGGTCGCCGACAGTGTCCGTGGCCGGGTGAACAGGAAATCCGGGTGGAGGATCAGGGCGCGGCACAGTCCCTCCCACGCGATCTGCGGCGCGCCCTCCTCGGCCACTTGTGCCGTCAAAGTCGGCGCATTCGGCGCGGACAGCGTGGCGCGTGGCCCGCCGATCTGTGACCAGAGGAAGCGCAGCGGTGAGTGCTGGACGTTATAAGACGCCGAGGCGTCCAGAGTGATCTTCGCCCCGACCGGCGCTTCGGCGGGGACGCGGAGGCGCACGATGGGGGAGGAGCGCGCGGCATACACAGTGATTGGGACCCGCGTCTCATTGTCTACATGGCCGGGATAGGTCACCCGCAGGTGGTAGTAGCCGGCGGCGGGCAGGGCCGTGCCCGCCGCGAACAGCAGGCTTAACTCGCCCTTGTGCGCGTTGGCGTCCGAACGCAGGTCCGGGCCGATCGTGTTGTAGGGCGTGAAGTCGGCCGGCTTGAAGACTGGCCAGTGGTCATGGCCAACGGCGTCATTGGCCCGGACGACAAGCGCGGGCGTGTCGCCGTCGGCGGCGGCCGGGATGTACGAGACGGCGTCGGCGACGACGCGCTTTCGCGTGTCCTTGTTGGTGATCTCCACGCCGCTTTTGGGCTGATGAGGGTCAAAGCCGAAGGCGGTCTTCAGGTCGAAATAAGAGACATTGTCCACCGTCTGGTCCAAGAAATAGTGCGCTTCACCGCGCGGCGGGGTGGGGGGCGCAGGCGGGAGCCTCAGCCGGGTCTGACCCAGCGCGTAGACGATGACGGGGACGCTGTCCGAATTGGCCCCGGCCTCGTTCTTGCGCCAGGTGAGCGCAACCTCATACCGCCCCGGCGCTCCGACGCGCAAGGGCACCGTCAGTCGGCTCAACCCTTTGTTGTCATTGCCGTCGCTGTAGCCGTCTTTAGCGTGGTCGCCGAACGAGTTCCAGGCCCCGTCCACGACGACGGCCGGCGAGTCGGAGCCGGTAACGGCCTCGGCCTTGCCCGGCAGTGGGCCGCGCAGGACAACGGAACGGAAAGTGACTTTGCCGGTCGTGCCCTCGGTCGAGACGACAAGCTGCTGCGTTTTATCGCCGGGCTTCAGTGTCCAGATGCCCAGGGTCGCCTCTGAGGTCGTGGCGGCATTCTCGTTCACGAACAGCGTGCTGACTCCCGATGCCGGGGGCAGTGCGGAGACCTGCGCCTGCTGGATCGCCTCCTGGCCGTCGGCGCTGCTGACGATGACCTGGAACATCAGCGGCCCTGTCTTCTTGGCGCGCGCCGCCTGCGCGGCGGCCACGGAGCGTAGGAACGTCTCCGCGTGGCTCATCTCGTCGGGATCGGGCGCACGGAAAAGGAGACGCCCGTACAGCCTTGTAATCTGGCCGCGAACGGCACCGCTGGGGCTGAGGCCGGGGAGCGGCATCGCCTCGGGCCGGCCATTGAATGGCCCGGATTTGCCCAAATAGGCGCGGGAAGAGGTATCCGCCGCCAACGCGCCGACTGCCGACAGATAGGAAGGCGTCGGGCGCGTGGACTCGTCGAAGCGCGTGACAAAATCGGCCCCGCCGAGCTGCGCCAGGTTCTCCAAATACTGGTCACGGTCGCCCCGTCGCCAGTCGTCGCCGAACAGAGTCGCGATCTTATGACGCAGTTGGTAGTAGCTTAAAAGGCTGTTGTCCCGACCGGTGACCCGCTTCGGCCCAGAGTACGGCAGCAGAAGGGCCGGAGGGAACTGTTCATCCGGGCGCGGCCCACGCGCGGCCGGGGTATCGGTCCGGGCGAGCGTTTCCATAAACTCCTGCAGGCGCGTTTTATCCGCTTCCGACCAGGCGGGCATCCCGACCGGCGGCATCCGCTGCCCAGGATCGGCGGTGCAGATGCGGGCCAGCAGAGAAGACGGACTGCTTGGGTCCAACCGGCCCTCGGAAAGAAGCTGGCGGTAGCTGCTTTGCGCGTCGCCGGGGAAGTGAAGCTGGGAGGGGTTGTTTTTGGTGTGACAGGCGGCGCAGCTCGCGTCCGGGCGTGTCAGAAGGGGCCAAATGTCCCGCGCGAAGCGCTGTGACAAGGCATCGCCCTGAGATGCCGCCGGCCTTACGCTGCCGGCCTGTTCCCCCTGGACCGGATACGGCTTTGTCAGCCAGGAGCCGCCGATAGCCAGCATGAAGGCCACGGTCGCTGTGCCCACGACATAGGGGCGAGTGTTTCGCCTCTTACGCGCCGAGCTCTCTGGTAGGTCTGAGACTTGCATAGGCGTATTTTACCATATACTGCGACTTACGGCAAGCATGGCATTAATACCATAATGCCAGTTTCTGCCTCAAAGCTTCGCGCGTCTGAATCGGACTCGGGACAGTTGGCATAGCAGGGCCGAACCCGGCCCGATCAGCAGGGCACCGGCCACATCAATCGGCGTATGGAAATGGGCAGCGACCAGCGCCCAAGCCATCAATCCCGAGAGCGGCAGGCCGACGCATAGCCAGCGCGGGTCCCGCACGGCAAGACACGTCATGGCAGCCAGGCAGAATGTCTCGTGCCCGCTGGGGAAACTCGAATGGCCAGGCCACACCTCCCACCGCTTGCCGCTCTCCGCCAGCAACACAGCCAGGCCGATACCCAGCACGCAGCGCCCCCAATACTCCCAGGGCCAGGCCGGCCGGGACGCCGCGAACGGGGCCGCCAGGAGCAGGAGGACGGAGAGCGGGTTGATCGCGTTCGCGATGAGCTTGGGCAGGAAGATCATCGCTTCTGCTTCGACGGCAGGCATAGGGATTCCTGTTTGCAGCCGGGCCAGGCAGGATTCGCGCGGGCAGTAGGCGAACCTGACTCCCGAGGACTCTTGCACTATGCCCGACCCGGCTTCTCCCACCCCGACCGCCGATCTCATGCCTCTGGCCGATCTTGTGCTCCTGGCCGATCTCGTGCCTCTGGCCGATCTTGTGCCCGCCGCCGAGAGAGATGTTGTCCCTGCCCTCAATGATCCTGCGCTGTACCTGAACCGCGAGCTGTCCTGGCTGGCCTTCAACGAGCGCGTTCTAGGCGAAGCGCGAGACCGGGCCCAACCCCTCCTGGAGCGGGTCAAGTTCGTCGCCATCGCCCACTCCAACCTCGATGAGTACTATATGGTCCGCGTCTCGGGATTGCAGCAGCAGGTTGCGGCGGCCATGACCGATGTCTCGCCCGACGGCATGACCTCGGCGGAGCAGCTTACGCGCCTGCGCGCCCGCGTCGGCCCGATGCTGAGGGACGCTGCCGGACTGTTCGAGGCGGGGCTGCGGCCCGAGCTTGAGGAAGCCGGGATCGAGATCCATGACTATGCCACCCTTTCCCGGCCCCAGCAGCGCGCCCTGCGCGCCTACTTCGAGCGCGACGTCTTCCCGGTTCTGACGCCGCTTGCATTGGGGCCGGGACGTCCCTTCCCGCACATCTCCAACCTCAGCCTCAACCTCGCCGTTGTCGTGCGCGACCCGGATCTGGGCGAGCGCTTCGCCCGCATGAAGGTCCCCGGCGTCCTGCCCCGCTTCGTGCCTTTCCCGCTCGACGAGGGCAGTCAGGCCCGCCGCTTCGTCTGGCTGGAACAGGTCATCGCCGCTAATATGGAGTCGCTCTTCCCCGGCCTCCAGGTGCTGGAAAGCTACCCCTTCCGGGTCACGCGCGATGCCGACTTGGAGATTCAAGAAGATGAGGCCGCCGACCTGCTCCAGACCGTCGAGCAGGGGCTGCGGCGGCGTCAGTTCGGCGATGTGGCCCGGCTCGAAGTCACCCAGGCCATGCCGGCACGCCTGCGCGAGCTGCTGGTCGAGAACCTGCTGGTGGACCCTTCTGATGTCTACTCCCTGCCCGGACCGCTTGGCCTGTCCGACCTGATGCAGATCTGGAAGCTGGACCGGCCTGATCTCAAGGATCCGCCCCTGATCCCCGCCGTCCCCACGCCGCTGGCCGATAAGAACGCCTCCCTCCTCGACGTTATCGGCGAGCAGGACCTACTGCTGCACCATCCTTACGACTCGTTCACGCCCATCGTGGATTTCATCAAAGCTGGGTCCACCGACCCCGGCGTCCTGGCCGTCAAACAGACGCTCTACCGAGTCGGCTCGAATTCCCCTATCGTCAAATCCCTCGCCGCCGCCCGCGACGATGACACTCAGGTCGCCGTTCTGGTGGAGCTGAAGGCGCGCTTTGACGAAGAAAGCAACATCGAGTGGGCCAGGGCGCTGGAAGAGGCCGGCGTCCATGTCGTCTACGGTTTTGTTGGCCTCAAGACCCACTGCAAGGTCGCCCTGGTCGTCCGCAAGGAGCAGGGCGGCGCCCTACGCCGCTATGTCCACCTGGGAACGGGCAACTATAACTCGATCACGGCCCGCGTCTATACCGACCTGTCGCTGTTCACCGCCCGCCCGGACATCGCCGCCGACGTTTCCGAGCTGTTCAACCACTTAACCGGCTACTCGCGCCAGCGCACCTACCGGAAGCTGCTGGTCGCCCCGTTCAACATGCGCGAGCGGCTGATGCAGATGATCGCCCGCGAGGCCGAATGGGCGCGGCGCGGCAAGCCCGCCCGCCTGATCCTAAAGACTAACACCCTGAGCGACACCCTCCTCATCCGCGCCCTTTATGCCGCCGCCCAAGCTGGTGTCCGGATTGACCTAATCGTGCGCGGCGTCTGCTGCCTGCGCCCCGGCGTCCCCGGCGTCTCGGAAAACATTCGCGTCGTCAGCGTCATCGGGCGCTTTTTGGAGCATTCGCGTATCTACTACTTCCATAACGGCGGCCGCTTCCAGGTTTACTGCGGCAGCGCCGACTTGATGCGACGCAACCTCGATCGGCGCGTCGAAGTTTTGTTCCCCGTTGAGGACCGCGTCCTCAAGAAGCACATGCGCGATGAGATGCTGGAGATCTATCTTCGGGACACCGTGAATGCCCACGAACTCCAGCCCGACGGCTCCTACCTCCGACTCCGCCCCGCCAAGGGGCAGGCCCCCTTCAGCGCCCAGGACTGGTTCCTGGCCCACAGCGGCG
Organism: Armatimonadota bacterium; assembly: GCA_031363565.1. Classification (GTDB taxonomy): domain Bacteria; phylum Armatimonadota; class Armatimonadia; order Armatimonadales; family Capsulimonadaceae; genus JANXMY01. Next base: position 6,991 of record JANLUQ010000168.1, read on the forward strand.
CGCACGGCGAAGGGGAATGACGCACACCATGAAACATATAAGCACGAAACACATAAGCATCCGCGCCTGCGCCCTGCTCCTGCCTGTCGTTGCGGCTCTTGGCCCGGCCCCTCAGGCGAGCGCACTGCCGAAGAAAGCACATGTGCCGGCATCACACCCGAAGAGAGTACACCCCGCGAAAGCGCCTATCGCTCAGACACACGAGACGATCGGCAGCGGGACAATCGCGGACCCTGCCAGGGGACCGGCCCCGTCCTTCGGGATCGGTGGGCCGGGCATGGTGCTGGTCAAGAACTGGCACTTCGGGGCGAACGGCACGGTCAAGAACTATGCCGATATGAGCGCGAACTTCTACTACCATGATCAGTTTGGGACCATCAACAACGGGGGCAAATACGGGTCCAGTATGGTTTCGCCCGACTTCGCAAACTCTATTCACGGCCAGCCGATCGAGGGAATCAACAGCGCGCCCGTGCGCCGGTTCACGGCAGACTCGCTCCTGACGTTCCTAACGCCGCTCGACAAAGCCGTTAAAGTCCAGGTCTGGAACCATAACACCGGGAACGGCTCGTTCATCGCAAAGTGGCGGCTGCCGACCGGCGGCCCTGGGCTGGGCCGGGACATCGTCTGGGAAACGCGCGTGCGCTACAAAACGCCGCCCTACTATTGGTTCGCGCTCTGGACGGCGGGCAATAAGTGGAAATGGGATGGGCAGGCCCAAGGGGCGGAGCAGGACCTCGTCGAGAGCTTCGGCTACGACAACGGCGGCGGCAATACCAACTATGACGGGCGCTTCTGGCACTCGAACTCCGTCGCCAGCCCCTCTAAAGATACCGTGGACTACTCCGGGTGGGGGACGGCGATGGAGAAGCTCGGCATCAAGTCCTATGACGCCGCCCAGTACCATGTTTGGACCTGGCTCTACAAAAAAGACGGCACCTTCGCCATGTATGTGGATGGGACCAAAGTCCAGGGCGGGTCGAACTATTTCTGGACATTCGGCAACAAGGCCGGGGATGAACCCATCGACATGGACTTCCTGTTCGATGCCGGCTGGGGCCATAACCAGATCGGCTCCGTCAACAAGGAACTGCCCGCCTCGGCGTTCGACGGCAAGTTTTATGAGTGGAACTACAGCCGCGTCTACCTCAGTGGGGGTGGCCCGCACACGATCACCACCGTCACCAGCGCCCACAACCCCTCGGCTACGTTCATCAAGGCCGACCGGGCAACGCAGGGCAATTGGAAGGGAGTTTACGGGACAGACGGCTCGATAGTCGCGGGCGGCGAGACGCGCCTGCCCCCCTATGGCTCCGTTACCCGGACCGGCTGGGCCGCCACTTGGGCTGGCTCGACCCCGGACGCGCGCGCCCCGCAGAAGGCCGGAAGCAGCACGGACCGCGTTGCTGGTCAGTGGGGGACCAACGACCCAAGCTATGATATTGACTGCAACCTGCCCGGAGACGCCGTTCATCGGGTCTCTCTCTATGGATTAGACTGGGACCTGAACGGGCGCAGCGAGGACATCCAGGTGCTGGACGCTGCCACCGGTGCCGTCTTAGACACTCAGGACCTCAACGATTACAACAACGGCGTTTATCTCGTCTGGAACGTCCGGGGACATGTGATCTTCCGCGTCAAGGTCACTAGCCATTGGACTAACCCTGCCCTCAGCGGCATCTTCTTCGATCCCGCTGCGGGCGCGGCGCCGCGGAAGCCGCAGGTGGCGAAACTCCCGCAAAAATAGCATTGGAGATGTTCCGCCCCGTGTGGAATAATCCTTTAAGGATTATTGCAGCCCGCTCTCTCAGAAGGGGCGTGCAGAACACGACGGCCCTGGGACTCCAATGACCGCCGTGCCGCTACAACCAATGCCATCAACGCTGATTTCGCTCTCACCTGCCACGATCGCCGAGCCGGACGCGTCAGGCTCCACCTCGCCTGACGCGCGCCGGGCCTGCGGCGCGCGCCTTGCTGGCGTCGCGGCTTGCCTCGCACTCACCGTCTGGGCCGTCGCCTTCGAGCACCTTAACGACCCGGTCCTGCTGCCGCTCTTCTTGTTCTTTGCGGGTCTCTCCTTGCTGGCCGTGTTTCTCCCGGCACGCGGCCCGCATGACCGGCGCGTCGGTCTGATCCCCACCGTCGGGCTGGCCGCCCTCCTGCTGCTGCCGCCGCTCATCGCCCTGCTGCCCTTGCTGCTTGCCAACACTGCCCATGCCCTTTCGCGGGACACACCCCTGCTCCGGCGCGGCGCATATGAGCGCGGCCTTTGGCTGCTCCTGGCGGCCCTGGCGGGCGGGCTGGTACATACATCTCTGCACGGGCCGCGCCCGTGGGATGCCGCACACACGCCCCTGGAACTGGCCCTGGTCATGCTGACCTACGGTGTCGTCTATGCGTTAAGCAGCCTCTCTGGTCTGGGCAGGCACCGAGCCTCGGGGCGGACCGTGCGCCGCCATGTCTGGGCCTGCTGGCGCTTGGAGGCCGTGACGCTGGCCGTGACCGCGCCGGTCGCCGTTCTGATGGCGGTGTCTTACCCGGCGCTCGGCCTGGCCGGGGTGGGGGGCGCGGCGGCCCTGCTCGCCTTGATGCTGGTCATCGCCCACTTTGGGTTCGAGGTGTCCGGCCTGCACGACCAAGTCCGGGCGATGGAGAAGATCAGCGCCGTGAGCGTCTCGCAGACCAGCACGCCCAAGGTCGTCGAGCGGTTCCTGCAGCTCGCCTGCGGCCTGGTCTCCTGCGACCGTGTCGCGCTCTGGCTGACCGATGACTCACATACTCGGCTGGAGCGGATGACGATTGCGCCCGTTGCGCCTGATTCCTCCGACCCGCCCGACGTGCCCATTCCCCTGCCCGTCAGCGTCCGGTTCGGCGAGGGACTGGTTGGCCGCGTCGCCGAGCGCAAAGCGCCGCTCCTCGTCCGTGATGGTGCGCGTGACCCGCGCCTCACGCCCGAAGAGCAGCGCCGTCAGGCCGGCTCGTTCTCGATGATGCTCCTGCCGCTCGTGGCGGGCGATGAGATCGTCGGCGTCGTCCAGTTCGAGCGCGACGCCCCCGGTGCCTTCACCGACCGGGACCTCGCCCGCGTCCGTGCCCTGGCGAGCCAGGCGGCCGCGACCATCGCCAATGTCCACTCCCACCGCGATGTCTATAACCAGGCCGTCACCGACGCCCTGACAGGCCTGTACAACCGCCGCCACATGCAGGAAGTCCTGCTCGAAGAGCGCCGCCGCGCCCACCGCTATGGGCATCCCCTCTCGGTCATCATGCTGGATGTGGACAGCTTCAAGACCTACAACGACACCTATGGTCATGTGCAGGGCGATGTCCTGCTGCGGATGGCCGCCGACATCCTGCGCGAGAACGTGCGCGGCGTGGACATCGTGGGCCGCTACGGCGGCGAAGAGTTTATCATCGTCCTGCCGGAAACTCCGTCCGCCGAAGCCTACCAGACCGCCGAGCGACTCCGCTCGGCCGTCGCCCGCACCATCTTTCCCGGCTTCTCCACCGATCCCGGCCTCGTCGTCTTCAAGACCATCAGCCTCGGCGT
>JANLUQ010000731.1:0-3776 GCA_031363565.1 Armatimonadota bacterium
AGGTTTTGCAGTGTGATCCGCGCGGCCTCGACCGCGACGACCAGGCCGTCCAGGAAGAGGTTCGCACCTGGGTCCGAGGCGCGCAGGAGGACGCCCGGATGCGCGCCCATCAGGGTCAGATGCTCATGGCGCGCGCCCAGGCGCAGCGGGGCGGGCAGCAGATAGGTCCCCGCCGAGAGAAGGACGGTGAGCGGCGCGGCGGGGTCGTTCCCATCGAGGAGGGCCTGCAAGCCGGCCCCACCCGCCACATCAGCGGGCGAGAGGGTGACAGTGGTGCCGCGCGCGGCGACCGGCCCCGTATCCGTGAGGTTCCGCAGGGGGAAGCGCAGGTCCTGGACCTTGGCGTGTCCCTCCCAGGAGATCAGGGCGAGCGGGGAGACCCAGCGGCGCGGGCCGTCTGGCGGCTGCGGCGTGCGGTGGATGCGGGCGGGGAAGACGTACTGCGCCGAGCCGGGCCGCAGGGAGAAGGTCCAGTAGTCACCCGGATGGAACGACTCGCCGGTCAGCTCGATCGCCAGTCCGGTCCCGGCGAGTTCGAGCGGCCGGCCTGGTGCCAGGTCCAGCACGCGCTCCCAGACCCGCAGGAACAGGGCGCTTTCCGCACTGACGGCCCGGTCATGGGCAGGCAGATCATCGGCGAGGGTGAGCCGGCCCGTGTCCGGGTCGTACTTTTCCGCCAGGGTCGTCACGAAGCCGGTGTGGGCGGCGATCCACTGGCCGTCCCCGAGCGCGACGGCGGGGAGCAGCACTTCCACGGCCTGATTGCGCTTCGGGTAATGGTAGACATCGCGCGGGGCGCGCTTCAGCGTCACCGTTTTCCCGTCACCAATGCCGATGCGGTAAAGCTGGGAGGCATTGTCGTAGCCCCAGACCACGCGCCCGTCATCGGTGATCTGGACCCGGATGAGCTGGTTTTCCGCGCCGGCTTGCCCCCCCGTTTCCTCGAACCCGATGACCTCGTCGGGCTGTGAGACATGCACCTGGAGACGCGCCAGCGAGTCCAGACGCCCTTCCACCCGGTCCCAGTGCAGGCCCCGCTCATGCCAATGCTTATGCGCCTCTTCCGCGGCCTCCTCCCGGCTGCCCGACCGAAGGGGGAGCCGCCCGATGCGCTGGATCAAGCGGGTGCGGAGGGCGGTATCCCGCCCGCCCAGCGCGACATCGCTCAAAGCCTCGTCCTCCTCGGCACTGACCTCCTGCTCGTGGAGGCCCAGATAGACCAGCTCATGCTGCCGCCCCGCCGTCCTGTCCAATTCCTCCGCATGCGGCCGGCCCTGCCATTCGCCTTGACGGCTATAGCGCAGGCGGTGGGGCAGGGAGGCGCGGACGCCGCCGAGGTACAGCGTGCCCGCGTGGACCCAGAAGTCGGCTCCGTCCAAGTCGTCCTCGTCGGCGTCCCCTTCCCCATCTTTCGCGCGTTCCAGCGCGATTCGGAAGCCGTCGCCGAGCGCGCCGGACGGGCCGACCAGATCGAGCGTCTGGCGTCGCTGCTCCTCGGCGGCGATCTGCCAGGCCTCGTTCCAGTCGGATTCGAGGGAGACCCGCCCCTGCTGCAAGACGACGCTGCGATACTGCCGCTCGGGATCATAGGAGACCCGTGCTCTGTCACTTCCCATGCTGTCTTCTCCCACTGCGCCGTGGCGCTCGATGTGCCCTAGTCCGCGTAGATGATCTCGACCTGGACGCGGGCGGGCGTGTATTCTTCCAAACGGGCTTGCAGATTGGCCGCCCGCTGTGGCTGGAACAGGTCGTGGAACGCGCCCATCTCCGATTCGTCGTCCGCCCCACGCGCGATCTCAGGTGCGCCGGTAAGGGCAAGCTGGGCGTAGGCCGGCCGGCCATAGCGGTCGCTCACGAACTGTGGCGCGACGCGCTCCTGCTCCTCCTCAAGACGTGCCCCGGAAAGCTTCGTACCCACGCCGTCCGGCTGGCAGTGGAAGCGGGGCGGCGTCCGTGAGCCCGGTGGGGCATAGCAGAAGCGCAGGCAGCCGATCTGACGCCGGGCCACCTGCACGGCGCCGGTGAACAGGCTGTTCTCCGCCAGCAGGACCGCGTGGACGCGCAGGCCACCGAAGACGGTCACGCGCCGGACGGTGAGCAGGGCGTGAGCCACATCACCGGATAGCCCGGTCAAGGCGTCCCGGTCAAGCGACAGGGCATCCAAAATGCTGTCTTGGAGGGTGATCTGCATCGGCTCGGCCCGTTCCCCACCCCGGCGGGTCTGGATTCGCCCGAGGATGCAGTGGTCAATCATCACCTGCCGGGTCAGCTCGCCCAGCCGAAGGCTCGGGTCAGCAGGCCCTTGCGGCGTCCCATCCGGGTCGAGTTCGCGGCCCGGAACCAGGGTGCAGTGGCTCAGAGTGAGAAGCGATGCCTCCCCTTTGAGCTCCAAAGCATGGCCCGTGATGACCAGGCCGTCCAGAATGAGGGCGCTTCCAGCCTCGCCGCGAACCTCAAAGTAATCGGCGTGGTCTCCAGCCTTATCCAGCGGACGCAGAACAGGCCGGCAGTTGTTGGCCGCGCGCAGCGTCAGGCGGTGGTCCTGCGGCAGCGTCAGGCTGAAATGCTCGGCATAGATGCCGCTGTCGGCAATCTCGATGACCGCGCTCCCAGTCCTGTCGGCCTGCCAGCGGGCGTAGGCATCCCCCACATTGGCGAATTCCTGGCCACGCCCGACGCAGTAAAAAGAACCTTCAGGCGGCGGGAGTGTCCGGGGGTACTCGCCGCCGCCTATCTCGGCCCCGAAGCCGTAATGATAGCGGACGAGGAGTTCGCCGGGCGTCGCGCCGGGCGCGAGCATGAGGCGGCCCAAGACGGGGTCAATCGCAACCTGACCTTTTTCCAAACGGTGACGCCATCCGCTGAGGTCGGCGGAGCGAATCAGGGTGGGCGCGACGAGTTCGGGAGAGCCACCCGTGATGAGATAGACCGCGAGGCTTTTCCCGTCCCCATACAGGGCGGCGCGCGCCCCGAGAGAAGCGCGGCCGTTCCGCACGATGCGCTCCTCCAGGAAGCGCCGCCGGATCGGGACGGGGGCTTCTAACTCATCGGGAAACTCGGTCGGCACGTCCAGCGTGACCGGGCGGATGTGGAGCGGCACGTCCTGGCCCAGCGCGCTGAACCGGAAGCAGTGTGGCCCGGCCTCAAGGACGGGAAACACCGGGGCGAGGGTAATGGAGTAGCTGCCCCGACGCCACGCGAACAGGCCGACGCTGTCGGGAGAGTAGCGGCCCCTCCGGTGCATGTCTGCCATGTGCGCCCGCGCGTCGAACGGCCCGCCGATCTGGTCCAGGGCGCTGCCGTCGCGCAGGTCCAGCGTCCTTCCGCCTCCCGGCTGCGGGTGGGCGAGGGCCTGGGTGCCGGCCAGCAGCCGGGAAAACTCGACGGCCCGCGCCGGCCAGCCTGCCACATCACCGGCCAGCCCATCCAGCAAGGCCAGCGTCCCTTTCCGCCGTCGGTTGGCAATCGTATTGGCGACTTCGCGCCGGGGGATCAGGATACGGTTCCGCAGCGGGTCTTCCGTGCCGCCTTCGACTGTGACGCTGCCGGCCTCGTGGACGGGGACATACCCGATCAGGTCGGCGATGTATGGGACTACCCAATCATCACAGGTCTCGATGAACCAGTTGTCGTAAAGCCGGGTGATGTCATCCTCGACCAGCGCGACCTGCTCGGCGATGATCTGGAGCAGAGCGCGCAGCGGCTCGCCGTTCTCCATGTCCCGCTGCCGATAGACGGCGGGCAGGAGCGCGTACAGGCGATCCGGGTCGGGGGAG
>JANLUQ010000738.1:0-3802 GCA_031363565.1 Armatimonadota bacterium
CCCCCACCACACCCCCTTCCCTCCGAGGGGAGGGTCGCGACTTGTCGCGGGGAGAGGATCAGATGACCCAATGCCGCACCAGCATCGCCCCTGCTCCTAAAGCCGCCAGCACCAGCACCGGCGCGCAGCCCTTCCCCTGGGCGAATGCCACCTGCCCCTTGACATCGTGGCGCGGGTTGTTCGCGGGTGGGGTGGATGAATAATCCGGGGCGGAGATCGCATACCGCTCCGGCGACCGGTTGCCGCGCCAGACATAAAGGCCCGCATCGGTGTTGGTTGGCGGGTAGTTCGAGGTCACCTGGAACAGCATCTCGCCGTCCTCGGCCTCGACCCGCCCGCCCTCCCAGCGCAGCCAGCTCGCGCCGGCCTCATCGGTGAACCAGTGGATCGCCTGCCACCCGGGCGGCGTCATCTCATTGGTCACCGCCTCGGGGTAGGGGACACGGTCCGCAGCGCCGCCGAAAAAGTAGGGGCCGATGTCGAGCCGCGTGATCCCCGGTCCGTTTGCCTCCTCGGCGATGGTCAGTTGGTACATGACCCCGGTCACCACCTGCATTGTCTCGACATACGGCGCTGTAATCATGGGCATCCTAGGGGCAATCCTCTTGAGTGGTGGGTGATTGGGTGGAACATGGTGGAGTTTAAGATGTGGTATTGTACCAGATTACGCGCCGGTTTGCCTATGCGGGTCTCAGAAACGCTGCGCCGTTCTTGACTTCCCGCCCCGCAGTGTGCTATACTCACGGGCATTCGTCTTCACGAAAATCACACACCCGCAAGTCGCACCGCCCGCCTCACAAGATCTTTTTCACTGAGGATGGGCGGTGAGAATCGCAACGAGAGGATTTCACCATGGCTTACGGTGCCCCCAGCGGAGGCCCGCGCGGCGCGCGCCCCGGCGGACCCGGCGGACCCGACCGCAACAAGAATCGGCGCTTCAAGCGCCGCAAGGTCAGCTCGCTGACCATCAACAAGATCAAGACGGTGGACTACAAGAATGTCACCCTGCTGCGGACCTTCACCGACGAGCGCGGCAAGATCATCCCTCGCCGCCGCTCCGGTGCGACCGCCAAGGAGCAGCGCATGATCGCTGTCTCTATCAAGCGCGCCCGCGAGATCGCCCTGCTGCCCTTTGTCAAGGATTAGCAAGCCAAACGAAAGCCCCGGCCCATCTGGGCCGGGGCTTTTCGCTGTTTGATCTAGACCAGCTTCGCGTCCAGGGTGATCTCCGTCCCCGCCAGCGCCTTGGAGACGGGGCAGTTCGCCTTCGCGCCCGCCGCCAGCTCCTGGAACTTGGCATCGTCAATGCCCGGCACGGTGCCTTCGGTCGTCAGCTCGATCTTGCTGATCGAGAAGCCCGGCCCGTCGGGGCCGAAGTGAACCTTGGCCGATGTGTGGATGCGGTCCGGTGGGAAGCCCGCGTGCTCCAGCATGGCCGAGAACTGCATCGAGAAACAGCCCGCGTGGGCCGCCCCGATCAGCTCCTCCGGGTTCGTCCCCGTGCCCTCTTCCATGCGCGTCTTGAACGAGAACGGGCCTTCGAAGGCACCGCTGCCCAGTTTCATCGTGCCCTTGCCACTCATCAACCCGCCCGACCATTGGGCGTCTGCATTGCGAACTGCCATCTGTTTCTTCTCCTTTGAATTGACCCGGAGCCTTTAGCCCCGGGGGGTAACGCCGTGGCTTTTCAGCCAGGCGTACATCTTCTGGTCGCCGTCGGCGGCGTCCTTGGCGTTGTAAGAGGGCCGGTAGTCGGCATGGAAGCCGTGGCCCGCGTCCGGATAAACAACGATCTGCGACATGCCCGCCGTCCCGCCCGCCGCTTTCAAGGCGGCCCGCATCGCCGTGATGCTCTCCTGCGAGATGCCCTGGTCCTGCCCGCCGTACAGCCCCAGCACGGGGGCCTTGATCTGCGCGGCGAGTTCCGTCGGACTCTGCGGGTGCAGCACCTCCCCCTGGCCGTCGAGGTGCCCGTACCAGGCGATGCCCGCCTTCAATGTCGGGTTGTGTGCGGCATACAGCCAGACGATCCGCCCGCCCCAGCAGAAGCCGGTGATGCCCAGCTTGGACGCATCCCCATGCCCGCTGTTCTCGGCCCAGATGACGGCGGCGTCTAGGTCCGTCATCACCTGCTCATCGGGAACCTTGGAGACGACGGGTAGGATCTGGCTGATGCTGGCCGCTTCGGAGACATCCCCCTGCCGCGCATACAGCTCGGGCGCGATGGCGAGGTAGCCCTGCTTGGCGAACCTTCGGCAGACGTCCTTGATATGCTCATGGACGCCGAAGATCTCCTGCACGACCAGGACGACCGGGAACATCTTGCCCTTGGCCGGCAGGGCGTGGTAGCCGGGGATCGTCCCTTCCGAGGTCGGGATCTGGATCTCGCCCGCGATGATCCCGCTCGTGTTCGTGTGGATCGTCTGCGCCGAGACCGGTTGTACGGCCAGGGCGAAGCCCGCCGCCAATGTCGTCTTCATGGTCGTGGCGACAAACTCGCGCCGCGTTACTTCCGTCATGGTGTGTCTCTCCTGTTCCTGACTTACCCACGCCGCACCCCCAGTAAAGCCTAAGCGGCGACCCATCCCTGCTCGGGAAGGGCAAAGAGGGGTTCACTTCATTCTAATCCTAGCTCTCTTCACCCCTCCTTAATAGGGGAGGGTCGCCGCTTGTGCCGGGGAGAGGTCTACCTCAACTGGGAAGAGGTCTACTTCAACTCGAAGCCGCGCTCCTGCAAGACCTGCCGCCAGATGTCGCGCCCTGACAATACCTCCGGCCCAGCCACACGCTTGGCGGAGTGGTTGGCCCAGGTCCCCGGCACATTCATCTTCTGCGACTCATAGAACCCGCGCATGGTTTTATCATAGGCCGTGACGGACTCGTCGCGCCGCCCGGCGTCATAGGTCTCGTGGTGGATCAGGCCAGGCTGGGGAAGGCGGGGCTTCACGGCGGACGTGTCTCCGGCGGCGGGAACCCCGACCGCCAGGCCAAACAAGGCGATGACACGTTGAGGCAAATGCAAAAGTTCGGCCATCTCGCGCGGGTGGTTGCGCGCCCCACCGACATAGCAAATGCCCAGGCCCAGGCTCTCAGCGGCAGAAGCGGCGTTCTGCGCGGCCAGAGAAGCGTCCACTACAGCCGTCAGGAACATCTCCAAATAGCCCAGCGCCCCGCCCGACATCCCCTCACGGGCGGAGGCCGCCGAGAGCCGGGCCAGATCGGCGCAGAAGATCAGAAAGAGGGGCGCCTGCCGGATGAAGTCCTGGTTGCCAGCCAAGGCCGCTGCCTCGGCCTTGCGCGCGGGGTCCTGAATGGCGACCACACTCCACACCTGCAAGTTGGACGAGGATGCCGCGCTCTGCGCCGCCGCGCCCAGCACCTCAAGTGTTCCCGGCGGCAGCGGGTCGGAACTGTAGCGGCGGACGGACCGATGTGCCAGCAGCGTCTCCAAAACGGAGTTCCCAGCGAATGCGCCGGGCGGCAGGGTAGGGGCATCGGGTCCGTAGCGTTCCGCCAGAAGTTCGGGAAGGTCTGTCATGCCGATGAAACAGGGGAAGGAGGCCGGGGAGTTCCCGGCGACTGCGGTGGTCTCACTGACCGCTGTGACGCATGAGTACCACGCAGTGGAAAGCCCTGGCACATCATAGCAGTATCTAATTTAACTGATGTTACGCAGTCCCGCCGTATAACGACCCGCCGTATAACGACCCGCCCTGAAGGGCAGGTCTGGGGGGCCTGCGGCCAACCGGTCTGCGACCGGAAGATTAAGACAGGGACTCTCTCCCGCCCACAGGGCGGTCGG
>JANLUQ010000740.1:0-3562 GCA_031363565.1 Armatimonadota bacterium
CGGCGGCACTGCGCCGAGGACATGTCCTCGTATGAGTGGTACATCGCGCCGAACCGGATTGTTGGGCTGGAGTTTCACCTGAAACTGATCGAAGGCGGCGGAAATGGGGCACCAAGCCGCCTAGACCTGCTGACACCGCGCGTCCAGGTCTACGGCGACACGGCAATCGTGAACTATACACTGCTAAAGACGGTGTTCGGAAGGCCGGAAGTACTATTGCCACCCGAGTTTTCGACGATCAATGAGACGCGAGTCTTCGTCAAACTGGATGGTGCATGGAAGATGGTGCATCTGCACAAGTCGCCGACGTAGAGACGCAAAAAAGGCCGCCCCGTTTGGGGCGGCCTTTTCCTGTCATGCCTAATGGATGCTGGCGCGTGCTACAGGCACAGCAACCGGAGCCGGCAGCGCCTGGGCCAACGTCGTCACCGCAGCTTTCGGCTGCAATGAGTTTCCACCTACGATGGCAGGACCATAAAGCAGGGTCGGGAGGATACCGAACAGCAAGGTCGCAACGGCGCAGACGGCAAGCGCCACGTCCGCGCCAGGCGCGAAACTCCAGACGTTGGCTGGGAACTCGCGCTTGGCAGGCAGGAAGTACATCGTGTAGACGATGCGGAGGTAGTAGGCCGCACCGATGACGCTGGCGACCAGACCGATGACGGCGAGGCTGTACTGGTGGGCGTTCACGGCGGCGATGAAGACATAGAACTTGCCGAAGAAGCCGGCAGCGGGCGGGACGCCGGCGAGGGAGAACATGAACAGCGCCATCAGGGCAGCGGCCCAGGGCTGGGTGGCGGCCAGGCCCTGTAAGTCCTCGATGTTGTTCAGCTCATCGCCGCGCCGGGCCAGCAGGATGAGAATGCCGAACGCGCCGAGGTTCATAAAGGTGTAGGCGAGGACATAAAACAGGATGCCCGCATAAGCCTGGCTGGGGATGCCAAGCTCTGGATGGGCCTGGGCATAGCCCGACGATCCGGCCAGCAGACCGACAAGGATATAGCCCGCGTGGGCGATACTGGAATAGGCCAGCATCCGCTTGATGTTGGTCTGGACGATGGCGATGACGTTGCCAACCACCATGGTCAAGATCGCCAGCACCCAGAAGACATCATGGAAGACGCTGGACAGGGGCAACAGGACGATGCCGACGCGGACCAGGGCGGCGAACGCGCCGCACTTGGCCCCCGCCGACATGAAGGCCGTGACCGAGGTCGGCGCTCCTTCGTAGACATCGGGGGTCCAGGCATGGAACGGCACGATGGCGGCTTTGAAGCCCAGGCCAACGATCAGGAGCGCGAAGCCGGCCACGGCATAGGAGGACATGAGGGCGGTGGCAGAAACCGTCGTCAGGGTGTCCAGCCGGGTCGTCCCCGTCCCGCCGTAGATAAGGGCGATGCCATAGAGGAAGAAACAGGAGGAGAACGATCCGAGCAGGAAATACTTCATCGCCGACTCTTCGGAGCGCGCCTCGGTCCGGGCGAGGCCGGATAGGACGTAAAGGGCAATGGACAAGACTTCCAGGCCGATAAAGATCGTGATGAGTTCCCGGCTCGTCGCCATCAGCATGGCACCCGAGGTCGAGAAGAGCATCAGGGCGTAATACTCGCCGTAGTTGATGCCCTTCAGCTCGATGTAGGTCTTAGACAGCATGATCGAGAGGGCAGCGACGACCAAGAGGATGATCTGGAACGAGATGGCAAAGCCATCCGCGACCACGGTACCATTAAAGCCAGTCTTTGCCGTAGCGGCTGTCATGCCGGAGGGCCACAAGCTAAAACACGCGGCCCATGCGAGGAGGATACCGGCGAGGGACACTCCGACACACAGACTTTTACGGTCGCGCGGCAGAGCAAGGTCCACCATCAGCACCACCATCGCCGTGATGACGACGATGAGCATCGGTGCGATGACGTGAAAGTCAGTTGAGTTGACGGGAAGCATTAGGGATTAGAGCCTTTCGGCTGTGCGGAGACAGCGGCGACGCGCGGGCCGGATGCGGCAGCCTTCAAGGATGGGGCAGGAGGCGGCGGGCCAAAGGGGTCCTCGTATTGCGGATCGGACTGCGCCATGACCGTGGTGACGGACGGGTTGAGCTTGTTCAAGATCGTCGTCGGGTAAATGCCCAGCAGGAAGATGAAGACGACAAGCGGGATCAAAGCCCACTTTTCGCCCTTAGTCATATCCGGCAGGGAGCGATTGGCCTCATTATCCAGCTTGCCGTACATAACGCGCTGGAACATCCAGAGCATGTAGACGACCGACCAGATCGCCGCCGTGGTCGCAAAGCCCGCCGCCCAGGGGTGTGTCTGGAACGACCCCAGCAGCAGCAGAATCTCGCCGGTGAAGCCGCTGGTCAGCGGCAGGGCGACTGAGGAGAGCGTTGCGATGAGAAAGACGACCGTGAACATGGGCATAACGGCCATCAGCCCGCCGAAGTCCTTGATCTGATAGGATTTCCGCCGGGCATAGAGGCCGCCGACCAGGATGAACAGCGCCCCGGTCGTGATCGTGTGGCTGACCATTTGGATCACTGCCCCGGACATGCCGATCGAGGTCAGGGTGAAGATGCCGAGCATGATGACGCCGATGTGCGAGATGGACGAGTAGGCCAGAAGCCGCTTCAGATCCGTCTGCATGGCGGCTACGAGGGCGGCATAGATGACGCCGATGACGGCCAGCGGGATGATGATGTGCGCGCTGGCCTTAACGGCAAATGGGAACAGCGGCAGGCAGAACCGGATAAACCCGTACAGGCCCATCTTGAGCGCGATCAGGATGATGGTCCCACCCGTCGGCGCTTCGGCATAGGCATCCGGCACCCAGCTATGGAATGGGAAGATCGGGGCCTTAATGCCGAAGGCGAGGAAGAACCCGGTGAACAGCAGAAGATCGGTTACCTGCTTGCCAGAAAACAGCCCGACGTGGACGTGCTTTTGCAGCTCGGGCAGGTCAAACGTCGTCGAGCCGGCGATGAAATACATCGCCATGATCGAGACCAGCATGACCATCGAGCCGACCATCGTGTAGAGGAAGAACTTGACGGTGGCGTAGATACGGCGCGGCCCGCCCCAGATGCCGATGATGAAATACATCGGGATCAGCATCCCCTCCCAGAAGAGGTAGTAGAGGACGAGGTTCAGGGATAGGAAGACGCCCAAAACGGCGGTCTCCATCACCAGTACCCAGCAGTAATATTCGCGGGCGCGCTCGGTGATCTCCTTGAACGAGACGCCGACGACGAACGGGAAGATGAGTGTCGTCATCAGTACCATCAGGAGCGAGATACCGTCCATACCCATGAAGTAATTGATGTGCAGCGATGCGATCCAGGAGGCCTTGTCCACGATCTGAAACTGCGGCGCGTGGGGATCAGGGTTGTACTGTGCGTAGAGGAAAAGCGACAGAGCAAGTGTCGCCAACGTTCCCACCAAGGTCAGCGCTTTGATTGCCTGAAGGTTGGTCTTGGAAACGAAGGCTCCAATCACCAGCGCGAACGCGGCGGGCAGGAAAACGGTCAGGGTCAGCGGGCCATGAAATTCAGTCATAATTGTTTACTTGT
>JANLUQ010000174.1:0-3314 GCA_031363565.1 Armatimonadota bacterium
CCGGGGATGCTCCAGCGATAGTTGATCCCGGCCGACGCCGCAACGTCCACGAAGAGCGCCTTCGCCTCGCCCGCGCTGCCGATGGCGGCGGCCCCAGTCGGGGCGCTGGGGGGTGTTTTGTGGGTCGCGAGCCAGGAGCCGGGCCGGGGGGGGCTGATATGGTGCGGAGCAGTGATCTCTTCCTCAGGGCCGCAGCCGGTCAGGAGGAGCAGGAACAGGGGGAGAAGCCGACTAAGGTTCTTGAATGACACGAAGTTTATCTATCTGTGGTGCGAGGATGGTTTGCGCGGGGCGCCCGTCCGGCCAGCGGATGACGGCCTTCTCGATGGTCGGGTTCTTGCCCAGGCCGAAATGCAGGCGGTGGTCGTTCTGGGCGCAGAATCCGCTGGCGGCGGCGACCTGCTGGAGCTGAGACACTTCGAGGCCGTCGGCGCCCTTCCAATAAAGACGCAGCGACGCGCCCACAGCATCGCGGTTGGCCCGTGTTCCGATCAGCTCGAACTCGGCCCAGTGCCGGTTCGGGGCAACGGTGTTCTTGTAAAGCAGCAGCGGCCCGCGCTGGGTAGCGACCAGGACATCCAGGGCACCGGTGTTCCACAGGTCCGCCTCAGCGACCGCCCGGCCATCATGTGTATCGGTCGCGCCGACCGCGCCGGCCACATCTTTGAACTTGCCGTAGCCATCGTTCATCCAGACATGCTTGCGCTCATATCCGGACAGGCTCATGTCCTTGATAGGCGGCCAGTTCTTGGCATCGGCGATGATGCCGCCGTTGCCCCCCGAGATCCTGCTGTAGTCGTACCAGTAATCCTTCTCGTGGCTGGCTGAGATGTAGCCGTTGGTCAGGAAGAGGTCCAGTGTGCCGTCGTTGTTCAGATCGCCGAACTGCGCCCCGAAGCTCCACCCGCCCATCTCAACGCCGTCCTCGCCCGCCAAGTTGTCGTAGTGCAGCGACTGGGACTGCCCCGAGGGCACCCACAGGTTATTGCCCTGGACCAGGTTCCCCGGTGCGCTGATATTGGTGATGTAGAGGGCGAACTGGCCCGAGTTCTGGATGTCGCCGAAGGACAGGCTCATGCCGCTCTTCGCCTGGTAGCCGACGTTCGCGCTGTTGCCGATCTCCCGAAAACCCTTGCCGCCGTCGTTCGCGTAGATCTCGGCCGCGCCGTAGTCGTTCGCCAGCACGATGTCCTGGAACCCGGTCCCGCGCAGATCCGCCGTGCCGACCGCCAGGGTCCAGCGCTGGTCCGCGCCCATCCCCATTTTCTGCGTTACATCCTCGAATTTGCCGCTGCCCAGGTTGTGCAGGAGGTACTTGTGGCCGCCATTGTTGGCAAACTCGAAGCTGTCCGGCATCATGCGCGTGTTCTTCAGATGCCACAGGTCCACGCCATCTGGATAATAGCCGCAGATCAGCAGATCGAGCTTGCCGTCGTTGTCATAGTCCACCCACGTCGCGCTGTTGGCGTTGACCCAGGCAGGGAGCCCGGCGGATTCGGTGACGCGCGTGAAGCCCTTGCCGCCGTCGTTATGGAACAGTTCGGGTCGGCCCCATTTGTAGACCAGCAGGTCCGGGTAGCCGTCATTGTCGTAGTCGCCCCAGACTGCGCCCATGCAGACGCCGGTGCCGGGCCGGTTCAGGTCCGCCAGCCCCATCTTGGCAGCGACATCGGTGAACGTGCCATCGTGGTTGTTGTGGTAAAGGTGGTTCTGGCCGCCCTCGGCGCTGTCCGTGACATAGATGTCCGGCCAGCCGTCCTTATCGAAGTCGGCGACCGTGACCGAGGCCCCCATCGAGGCCACCTGCGGCATGATGGGGGCAAGCGCAGGGTCGAGGGTGGGGGCGTGGTGCGTGAAATCAATCCCACTCTGGTGGGCGACCTCTTGAAGCACGAATCCATAGCGCGCCAGCACGTCCGGGGCAGGGATAGGAGGCGGCTCGGGAAGCGTCATACGGTGGTTCAGCCAGGCGACCGAGCCAAGCAGGGAGACGAAGAGAACGAGGAGAAATGGCTGAATAATGCGGATTTGCATGGAACTGTTCTAAGCGCCGGTCGACGGACCTGCGGCGTACTGAGTGCGTTAACGATTATTATAGCATACTCCCCCGGCGCGGCCTTGGTTCCGTGGGGGTCGCAAACCTATGCCGTTCGCCGCCGCTCCGCCGCCCCGCGCTTCGCCCGCAGGTGCGGCAGCAGGTCGCGGCCCGGCACGAACTGGAAGCGCCGCTCGAGCATTGCCGCCAATCGTCCCCGCGCGGGCAAGTCGCTGCCGTCGGCGGCCCCGTCCAGGCACGGTGACGGACCGAGGATGCCGTCGCGGCGGAGTGTGTCCAGGGCATCACTCCACTGCTTGATCACTTTGCCGGGGTTTGTCCGGGCCGTCTCCTCCCAGGCGACATGGCTGCCGCTCAGAACGGTCCGCATCTTGAGCGGGTGCTGCGGCGTGACCAGGGTGCGCGTTTTGCCGTCCTTGGTCACATCCTGGAATGTCATCTTGGACGCCTGGTTGTTCATTTGGAAGGCCAGATACCAGCCGATCCGCCGCTCCCAGCCCTGCCGCTGCAAATCGTACTCGGCTAGGCGTTTCAGCGAGACGCCCAGCATGGCGCGCTCGGCGACGAGAGGCCGTGCCCACTCGCCCAGCGACAGCAGGTAGCCCGTCGTCTCCGGCTCCGACTCGCCCGGACCCACCGAGGGGCGGAAGAAGCGCGACCGCTTGACCAGCAGCGGCCCTTCCGCGACGACGGCCGTTTTCCGGCGACGCCCCGTGTCCGGGTCCGTCAGCCACAGATCGGCCTCGGTATGGGTCTGCATCCGGTCCGAGCAGAGGAACTCCAGTCGGGACGCCACCTGCTCCCGCAGTGCGCGCGAGCGCTTGCGCGGGTCGGTCCCGCGCCAGGCGAAGTAGTCCTCCACCAGCACGGGGAAGGCCGCCTCGAAGTCGCTCCCCCCGGTGCGGACGTAGAAGGCGCTGACGGCGAGTGCGGCTACGTCCCAGGTCATCGCGTCAAGCAGCGGGTCACCCCCGGTCCAGGCCAGCGCGTTCCCACCCCGGCGGCACTCGGCCGCTTCGCGGCTCTTTAACCCGGACTCCTGATGGCAGGCACTGAACAGCAGCGCCATCAAGGGTGGCTGCAAGAGAAGGCGGCTGCGAACGCGCGGCGCGGCCAGCGGCGCGGGAAAGCCGGACGCGGCCTCTCGCAGCGCCTCATAGTGAGCCAGATAGGAGGCCGTCACCTGCTGGACGGCGGCGAAATACTCGTCCTGGACCGTCTCGGAGTCCAGCCACCGCCGCTCGTCGGTCGCCTCCCT
>JANLUQ010000742.1:0-13770 GCA_031363565.1 Armatimonadota bacterium
CTCCGAGGGGAGGGTCGGCGCGAAGCGACGGGGAGAGGATCAGACGCCGATCGGATGATTTAGAAAGAAGCACCGCACCCATGCGCCGCATCTTGCCCGCCTTTCTCTGCGCGCTCCTGCTCGCAGCCTGCCTGAATACCCATGCGGCCCCCGCCGTGCCGGTCGCCCCGAAACTCGCCGCCTTCGGCGTGGCGGCCCATAACGACGTCAACATCGAGTGGTGGTATATCAACGCCCATGTCACGACGGAGAAGGGCCGGCACCTGGCCCTGATCGGATCGTTCTTCCGGTTCGGCAGCGGCTTCAACCCGCTGGACGGCTCGCCCATCCCGCGCGCCCATTACCTCATCTACGCCGTCACCGACCTGGATAAGAAGACGCAGCGGCCCTACTCGCTGGCCGATGTGGGCATGATCTCCTTGCTGAAGCAGTTCGGGCCGCTGCTGGCCGCCCAGAACCCGCGCGACACGGGCGTCCGCGCCCTCCTGGAGGGACTGGACCAGGGCAAGCTGCCCGCGCCTCATCAGAAGATCGGCAGTGAGGCCACCGTCGTCAGCGCACCGTTCCACCTCGCGTATGGGGAGGAAAACACGCTGGCGGCGACGAACGCCACTAACACGGCATTTGACTTGAGCCTGAACGCGGGCGGGCCGGATAAGATCCACCTGACGCTCGTCTCGCAGAAGCCCGCCATGGCGGTCGGCGGCAAGGGCGAGACGGGCCTGAAGCGCGCGAACGACATGTACTACTTCTCACTCACCCGCTGCGCCGTCGCCGGGACGGTGGACACGGGTGCGGGGCCGGAGAAGATTACCGGTGGGCTGGGCTGGTTCGACCACCAGTGGGGCAACTCGTGGGTGGCCTCGAACAATGGCTGGGACTGGTGGGGGACGCAGCTTGATGATGGGACCGACATCCTGTTTTTCCGGCAGCGTGACCTGGCGACGGGCCGCGTCTTCTTCCCGTTGGCGACGTTCATGGACAAGGACGGGCATCAGAGCGTGACCCGAAACATCGTCTTCACGCCGGACCCGAAGGCGCTTTGGAAGAGCGCGAAGAGCGGCGTGACGTACCCGCTGGGGTGGGACGTGACGTTCCCGGAGGAGAACCTGAGCCTGCACATCACGGCGAAGGTGCAGGATCAGGAGATGCCAATTTTAGGCCCCGGTGCGGGCATCTGGGAAGGTGTGTGTCAGGTTGACCGTCTGCGGGCGAGTTTCAACGCAGACGGCACGCAAACCATGGTTCAGGAAAGCAGGTCAGTGAAGTACAACGCTGGCGTCGCGTACATGGAGCTGGTCGGGTACAGCAGCCCGGCTGTGAAGAAGCAGGTGATGAAGGCAGTGGTGGCGAAAGGGAAGTGAGCGCCACAGGTTGAAACCGGAGGCACCGAAGTGCCCAGCGTCCAAGGGACGCAAGAGAAGACAGCCGTTGATCAGCCTGTCTCTGCGTCTCCCGTCCCCTGGACGGTGGGCTTTTGTCAGCCTCGGGTTTCATCTCGTGGCGCTCCTTATACCAGGGCGTAGCCGCACATGACAACGACCTCCACGAACAAGTCAGCAGACATCCTCCCGCCCGATGTCGCGGCCCGGCGCAAGCGCGACGCCGCGCGCTGGTCGCTGACCTCTAACGCCACCCTGCTCGCCCTGAAGGTCGTGGTCGGTGCGCTCACCGGCAGCGCGGGCATCCTGGCGGAAGCGGTCAACTCCGCCGCCGACCTGTTCGGGTCCGTCGTCGCCTTCCTCTCCGTGCGCGTCTCCGACGAGCCGCCGGATCGCGCGCACGCCTATGGGCACGGCAAGATCGAGAACCTGTCGGGCGCGGCGACGGCGGTCCTGATCCTCGTCGGCGGCGTCTTTGCCATCGGCGAGGCCATTCGGCACCTCCTGCACGCCGGGCCGCTGCCTAATCTGGGCTGGGGAATCGCCGTCATGGCCGCCTCGGCTGTCATCGATGTCATTGTCTCCCGCCACCTGCTGCGCGTGGGGCGCGAGACCGACTCGCCCGCCCTGGCCGCCGACGGTCACCACTTGCAGACGGATGTGCTGACCTCGGTAGGCGTTTTGGTCGGCCTGATCCTGGTGCGCGAGACGGGCCTGACCTGGTGGGACTCGGTGGCCGCCTTGGGCGTCTCGGTCCTGATCCTGCGCGTCGGCTTCGGCCTGGCCTCCGAAGCCATGGGCACACTCGCCGATATTGCCCTGCCACCTGAGGAGGAGCAGGCCATTACGCGGGTGCTGGAGGCACACCCCACCGTCCTCGGATTCCACAAGCTGCGGACCCGCAAGTCCGGCTCACACCGCCATGTGGACGTGCATGTGCAGATCGCCGACACGCACACCTTCGTCGAGGCCCACCGGCTGACCGAGGCCCTGGAGGACGAACTCAGGGTAGCCCTCCCGAACCTGCACCCGATCATCCATATCGAGCCGTATGACGACGAGGCCCAGCACCAGCGCGAGCGGCACGGGGCAGGGCCGTAGGGAGAAGAGGGCGGGGGCCCCCTGCCCTCCTCTCCCGTTTTGGCCTGAGCCTTCTTGGAAACCCCCCACCGATAACCGAGAACCCGGTTGAGTTACAGTCACCATCCTGGCAACACGCTTCCTGATGAAGAACCATACACACCCCTGGAATGAGAACCGCATTGCATAAACAACCACCTCTTGTATATCTGGCGCTCCTCCTCAGCCTCGCCGGACCCGGCTTCGCCCAGGAAAGCCCCGCCATGGCCGATGCTGCCCCGCCGGTGACGTATGCCCTCTACCCGGACCGGATGCTGACGGCGGCGGACACGGCGACCGAGAAGAGCGTGCTTCAGGGCGCGCCGGGGCACCAGATCATCTGGGGGACCAAAATCCGCTGGCCGACCCTGACGGTCTATTTGCCGCCGAAGGAGAAGGCCACGGGGGCGGCCGTCGTCATCTGCCCCGGCGGGGGCTACGGCGGCGAGGCAATGGACCTGGAGGGCTATGATGTGGCCCGGCGGTTCGCCTCCTATGGGGTGGCGGGGATCGTGCTGAAGTACCGTCTGCCGACGCCCGAAATGAGCCATGCTGAGACGCCCTGGCCGATTCAGGACGGGTTGCAGGCGATCCGATTGGTCCGCGATCACGCCGGAGCCTGGGGGATTGACCCGCACCGGGTCGGCATCATGGGCTTCTCGGCGGGTGGGCATCTGGCCTCGTCCGTCGCCACCCATTTTGATGCGGGGGACCCGAAGGCGGCGGGCCGGGTGGCGCGGCAAAGCAGCCGGCCCGACTTCCTGGTGCTGGGCTACCCGGTCATCACGATGCGTCCACCGGTCGTCAACGAAGGCAGCCGGAACAACCTGCTGGGCGTCCCCGCCGACCCCGTTTTGGTCACGCGCTATTCCAACGACGAGCAGGTGACGGCCCGGACGCCGCCGACGTTTTTGGTGCAGGCGGAGGATGATCCGGTCAGCGTGCAGAATAGTGTCCTGTTTGCGGAGGCCCTGAAGCGGGCTCATGTCCCCTACGAGTTCCTGCGGCTGAAGACGGGTGGGCACGGCTTCGGCCTGGGCGTCCACGGCGGCGAGCCCGCCGCCTGGCCGGACCGCTGCGCTGCTTGGCTGAAGGCCAGCGGTTTCCTGGAAAGTCACTGACCCGTTTATGCCTGACTCCTCCTTGCCCGACCTCGATGACTGCGGTCCGGACTGCGGCTGCCGCCCGTCTGCCCTGCCGCGCCGCGAGTTCCTGGCCCTCAGCGGTCTGACCGTCCTCGCCGCCGCACTGGCCCCGTGGCCCGCCATGGCTGGGCCGTTTGCGGCCTCCGATTTCGCCCGCCTCGTGCCGCCGGATAAGAAGCTCAACCCCCGGTGGGTGCAGTCGCTCACCGTGCGGGGGACGCCCGATGTCTATGCCAAGACGCGCGGTGAGCTAAAATACATCGGGATGCCCGTCGGCGGCATTTGCTGTGGGACGGTCTACTTGGGCGGTGATGGTAAACTGTGGCTCTGGGACATCTTCAACAAGAATCAGGAAGGCATCTTCACAGGCAAGGGCGACTGGACCGACTTCAGCGGCCACAAGGCATCCGCAAGCGCGCGTGAGGGCGCCTCCTATGTCGCGCCCCATACAGAGGAGTCGCCGCTGGAACAGGGGTTTGCGCTCAGGGTAAACGGCGAGACGCGGCCCCTGGACGCGCGCGGCTGGCACGAGATCACGTTCACCGGCGAGTATCCGCTGGGCGTCGTTCGGTATACCGACCCCGCCTCGCCCGTCTCGGTCACACTGACGGCCTATTCGCCGTTCATCCCGCTTGACGCCGACGACTCGGGCCTGCCCGTCACGGTCTGCGAGTTCGCGCTGACAAACACGGGTGACGCGCCTCTAAAGGCCGAGATGGCGGGCTGGCTGGAGAACGCCTGTCGGCTGGAGTCGGCCCCCGCGACGCCGGGCCGCCGCGCCAACCGGGTCCGCCGGATCGCCGGGGCGACCGTCGTCGCCTCCCGGTTCGAGATGCCCGCGCCGACCCCGCGCGCCGAGGTCAGGCCCGACGTCGTCGTGGACGACTTCGAGCGCGAGACCTATGCCCCCTGGACCACGACCGGGGAGGCGTTCGGGCATGGCCCCGCCCTGCGCGCGGACATCCCAAAGTACCAGGGCGATGTCGGGGGTGTCGGGTCGCGCGTGGTCAGCTCGCACGCTTCAGCCCCTGGCAAGACGACTGAGGAAAAGGACCGTGCGACCGGGACGCTGACGAGTCCCGCGTTCACGGTCGAGCGTGATTACCTGGCCTTCCTGATCGGCGGCGGCGACAACATCGAGGAGGTCGGGCTGCGGGTCCTGATCGGGGGGAAGGTCGTGCGCCGGGAGACGGGCCGCAAAGACAACCACATGAAGCCGGCCGCGCTGGATGTCCGCGACTTTGCGGGCGAGTCTGCCGTCCTCGAGATTTACGATAACGGCACGGGCGGGTGGGGCAATATCGGGGTAGACGACATCGTCCAGACCGACACGCCGCCCGCCGCCCAGGCCGTCCCCGCGACCGACCGGGACGACGGGACGATGGCGCTGGCCCTGCTCGGCGGGGGAGTCGGCAAGGCGCGGACTCCGCTGGATGCGGTGTTCCAGTCCCCCGCGCTCGGTGAGGCGCATCAGGAGCCAGGCCAAAAGCTGATCGGCGCGGTCACAAAGGCCGTCACACTCGCGCCCGCCCAGACGCAGACCGTGACGTTCCTCGTCGCCTGGCACTTCCCCCACAGCAGGCTGGACGTGAAAGACGCCAAGACGGGCAACTACTACGCCAAGCGGTTCGCCGACGCCTCCGCCGTGGTCGCCTATGTCGCGGGCCACTATCCGCGCTTGTCCCACCAGACCAAGCTCTGGCACCATACCTGGCAAGATTCGACCCTGCCGCACTGGTTCCTGAGCCGCGCCTTCCTGAATACCTCCATCCTGGCGACGACGACCGCCCACCGCTTCGGAACGGGCCGCTTCTGGGGCTGGGAGGGGGTGGGCTGCTGCGAGGGGACCTGCACCCATGTTTGGCACTACGCCCAGGCCGTCGGGCGGCTCTTTCCCGAACTGGAACGCTACACGCGCGAGCATGTGGACTTCGGGGCCGCACTGGACCGCAAGACCGGCAAGATCGGCTTCCGGGGCGAAGGCACCGGGCCGGCCGTGGACGGCCAGTGCGGACGGATTCTGGGCGTCTATCGGGAACACCAGATGAGCGCCGACAAAGCGTTCCTCAAGCGGCTGTGGCCGCGCGTCCAGTCGGCGATGGCCTTTCTGACGCGCCACGACCGGGACGGGAACGGCCTGCTGGACGGCGCGCAGGAGAACACGCTGGACGCCGCCTGGTACGGCGAGATCGCCTGGATCTCGTCTTTGTACGCCGCCGCCCTGCGTGCCTGCGAGGCGATGGCAACCGAGATGGGCGACCCGGAGTTCGCCCGCTTCTGCCGCCGGAAGTTCACGCAGACGAAGGGAGCTTTGGAAACGCATCTCTTCAACGGTGAATACTTCATCCAGCGCCCTGAGCCGGGCCACGAAACCAGCCTGGGGACCTACGAGACGTGCCACGTTGACCAGGTGATGGGGCAGGGCTGGGCCTGGCAGGTGGGTCTGGGGCGAGTGCTGGACCGGGTCAAGACGGTCTCGGCCCTGCGCGCGCTCTACAAATACAACTTCGCCCCCGACATCGGCCCGTTCCGGCGTCATAACACGGCGGGGCGGCCTTACGCGCTGGAAGGCGACGGTGGCCTGATCCTGGTGACGAACCCCAGAGACCTTCCGCACCCCTTCGGGAACTCCAAAGACTGGCAGGTGGGCTACTTCAACGAGTGCATGAGTGGCTTCGAGCATCAGGCCGCCGGCCATATGATCGCCGAGGGCATGGTTCACGAGGGCCTGGCTGTGATGCGGGCCATTCATGATCGCTACCACGCGGCCCGCCGCAACCCCTACAACGAGATCGAGTGCAGCGACCACTATGCTCGCGCGATGGCGAGCTACGGTTCGTTCGTCAGCCTGTGCGGCTATGAGCATCACGGCCCGAAGGGGCATCTGGGGTTCTCGCCGCGCCTGACGCCACACGACTTCAAAGCGGCCTTCACCGCCGCCGAGGGGTGGGGGACGTTCGCCCAGAAACAAGACGCCGGAACACTCCACGCGAATATCGCACTCCAATACGGTAAACTGCGATTGAACACGCTGGCCCTGGCGGGGACATACCGAACATTGACGGCCTCGGTGGGCGGCAAGCCGGTCGCCGCCACCGTGTCGGCCCCTGTCGCGGATGGGGAAGGCCGCGCCCTCGTCTCCTTCACGCCGGGCCTCGCCTTGACTGCGGGACAGGAACTGGCAGTCTCGCTGAGTTAGGGACGAATTTTACACGGGAGCGAGCGAGAAGGTCGGGCTACAGGCCCCCTTCGCACGTCCGAAGGACGTTACTCCCGGAGCGAGAGGGATTCATTCCCTCGCAACTGATCTCCTCGCCATAAGTCACCGCGTCACATCAGTTAGGCAGAAAAATCATGAACATCACACCGCTCATCGCCCTTACCGCCATGCTTCTCGCGTCCATCGCCCATGCCGCGCCGGACACGTCCAGCCCCATCGCGCCGGGAGCGACGCTGGAAAAACTGGCCGACGGGTTCTCGTTCACCGAAGGGCCGGCCTGTGACGCGCACGGCAACGTCTTCTTCACCGATCAGCCGAACGACCGTATCATGGAGTGGAGCGTGGCGGGCAAGCTGTCCGTCTTCCTGTCGCCGTGCGGGCGCGCAAACGGCCTGTGCTTCGATGCGGCGGGGGACCTGTGGGCCTGCGCCGACGAAACGAACCAGCTCTGGCGTATCACGCCGGCGGGCAAGGCTACGGTGGTCGTCAAGGACGGCGGCGGGAAACTGCTCAACGGCCCGAACGATGTTTGGATACGGCCCGATGGCGGGCTATACCTCACCGACCCGTTTTACAAGCGCGACTACTGGAAGCGCGGGCCGATGGAGCAGCCAGGCCAGTATGTGTTTTTCCTCACGCCCGACCACAAGACATTGCGCCCGGTCGCGACGGATCTGACCCAGCCGAACGGCATCATCGGCACGCCGGACGGCAAAACGCTCTACGTCTCGGACATCGGGGCGGGCCGGACCTACGCCTATGCTGTTCAGAAGAACGGCACGTTATCAGGTAAGAGGCTGTTCTGTATGCTCGGCTCGGACGGCATGACGATTGACAGCGCGGGTAATGTCTATCTGACCGGGCACGGCGTCACCGTCTTCGACAAGGCGGGGCGTTTGGTCGCGCAGATCCCCGTGGCGGAAGGCTGGACCGGCAATGTCTGCTTCGGCGGGGCCGACCGGCGGACGCTGTTTATCACCGCCAGCAAGGGCCTGTACGCGATGCGGATGCAGACGCACGGGGTCGGGAGCCAGTAGGGGCGCCGCTTGCCGCGCCCTCCTTCCGGTCGCGCCCTCCTATCGTGTCCTTTGCCTTCAATCCCCGCCCTGAACGGCGGGGCTTTAATAGAGCAAGCCCCCGCCTTCGCGGGCGAAGAGTGTGTTTATCCGGCTCTTCTGCCCGCGCAGGCGGGGAGTTGCTTTCCTAAAGCCCAGGGGTTCAGCCCTGGGTTAAAGGTCTTCCTATGAACCGACTCCCGATGCCGATGCTGGCCCTTTTGCTCCTTGCCTTCGCGCCCTGCCTCACCGCCGCGCCCCTGCCCGCGCCGATCCCCCTCAACACGGGCTGGCAGCTCCAGGATGAGGCAAAAGTGGCCGCGTCCGGCCCGGCCCTCTCCCGCGCCGGGTATCCGACGCGCGGCTGGTACAAGGCCGTCGTCCCCGGCACCGTGCTGACGGCTCTGGTCGCCGACGGCGTCTACCCGGAGCCGCTGTATGGGGAGAACAACCGCCCCAGCAAAATCCCCGATAGCCTGTGCCGGACGGCCTACTGGTATCACCGGACGCTGACCGTCCCGATGTCCTACCGGGGGAGACACGTCTGGCTGCGCTTCGACGGTGTGAATTATGCCGCCGAGGTGTGGGTCAACGGACACCAGGTGGGGACGGTCAAGGGCGCGTTTGCGCGTGGCCTGTTCGATGTGACCGCGTATGTCGTGCCGGGGCAGACGGGGGCGCTGGCCGTGCGGATTCTGCCGCCACCGCATCCGGGCGTTCCCGAGGAGCAGACCATTGCGGCGGGCGTCGGCAAAAACGGCGGCGAGACGGCGCGGGACGGCCCGGCGTTCCTCTGCACGATGGGCTGGGACTGGATACCGGGCATCCGCGACCGCGACATGGGGCTGTGGCAGGGGGTGATGCTGCTGGCGACGGGGCCGGTGACGGTGGCTGACCCGTTCGTGTCCTCCACGCTGCCGCTGCCGCGCACCGACTCGGCAGACCTCTCCGTCACGGCGACGATGCATAATATCACCGACAAGCCTCAGTCGGGCGTCCTGACAGGACACGCCGAGGGCATCGTCTTCAAGCAGCAAATCACATTGGCCGCTTTGGAGACCCGAACCGTCACGCTGACGTCCGCGACGGTGCCCGCCCTGCATGTCCGCAGCCCGCGCCTGTGGTGGCCGAATGGCTACGGGCCGCAGAACTTGTACCATCTGCATCTCGCCTTTCAGACGGCGGCGGCGGGGGCCTCGGACACGCAGGATGTGTCTTTCGGCATCCGCACCATCACCTATGCCGTCCCCGGCTCGGACAATTTAACGCTCTCGGTCAATGGCGTGCCCGTCTTCTGCAAAGGCGGCGATTGGGGCATGGACGAGGCCATGAAGCGTATCGGCCTGAAGCGCCTGGATGCCCAGGTGCGGATGCACAAGCTCGCCAACTATACTATGATTCGCAACTGGGTCGGCCAGAGCACGAGCGAAAGCTTCTACGACCTGTGCGATAAGTACGGCATTTTGGTCTGGGACGAGTTCTTCCAGCCTAACCCTTCGGACGGGCCGAACCCGGATGACGCCGACCTGTACCTCGCCAATGTCCGCGAGAAGATGCTGCGCTTCCGCAGCCACCCGTCTATCGCCTTGTGGTGCGCGCGCAACGAGGGTGACCCGCCCCCCGCCATTGACTTGGGCATCCAGACGCTGATGGCCGAACTGGAGCCGCAGCGGCTTTACCAAAGGTCCTCCACGGCGGGGCGCGGCGTCAATTCGGGCGGCCCCTATTTCTGGCGCGCGCCGCGCGAGTATTACCGCTATGGGGAAGCCTTCAAAACCGAGGTCGGGTCGGTGTCCGTGCCGACACTAGAGTCCGTCCAGGGCATGATGCCCCGGAAGGACTGGAACACGATCAACGATGACTGGGCCGAGCACGACCTGGCGCGCGGCGCTCAGGGCGGCGACTGGTATCCGAACACCCTGGCCGCGCGTTACGGGCGACCCCGCAGCCTGGCCGACTTCGTCCGCAAGGCGCAGCTCATGAACTTCGAGGCGTACCGGGCGATGTACGAGGGCCGCAATGCCAAGCTGTTCCATCCCTCGACCGGTGTGCTGACCTGGATGAGCAACCCGTCTCAGCCCTCCTTCGTCTGGCAGCTCTATAGCTGGGACCTGGAGCCGAACGCCTCGCTGTTCGCCACGTGCTCTGCCTGCGAGCCGGTACATGTCCAGATGAACGAGAGCGACGGGCATGTCCTGGTCGTCAATAACACGGCACGCCCCCTAGTGGGCGTCACGGCGAAGACTTCCGTTTACAACCTCGACGGCCGCCTGGCGTATATGCATTCGGACACGGTCACGGCAGCCCCAAGCATGGCCACGGACATGGGGGCCATCGCCTTCCCCGCCCCGCTCTCCGCCGTTCACTTCATCAAGGTAGAACTGCACGATGCCCGACATAAACTGCTCGCGGACAACTTTTACTGGCGCGCGGACCCGGCCCATCCCGATGACCTCCGAGCGTTGGACACCCTGCCGACCGTCATGCTGACCACGCGGGCCACGCGGCATGATGTGGGCGCGAAGTGCTTCCTGACCGTCGCCCTGCATAACCCGTCCAAGTCGGTCGCCCTGATGGCGCACCTGCAGCTGCGGAAGGCGCGTTCCAATACGCGCGTCCTGCCCGTCTTCTACAGCGACAACTATGTCTCCCTCATCCCCGGCGGGAGCAAGACGCTGACCGTCGAGGCGTTGGTGTCAGACCTGGGCGGCGAAGCACCCAAACTTACCATAGACGGCTGGAACGTGACGGTGAAGCCGGTGGCGGCCACGACAACCCGAAGCGCTGTCAGCCTAAGCGCTGTCAGCGTCATCCCGAATGCCGGGGCGCTTCGGGTAAGTGTCCCGGCCCCCCGTGCCGCCGCTGCACCCCGCACCCTGAGCATTAGCTGCGGCGGCAGCGGCAGTGGGGACGGCTTCTACACGTTCGGTGCGGCCCCGCCCGCCGGGCCAGGCGTCTTTGTGGCTGACATGGACTACGCCGACGGCAGCACCAAGACTGTC
Organism: Armatimonadota bacterium; assembly: GCA_031363565.1. Lineage (GTDB taxonomy): Bacteria > Armatimonadota > Armatimonadia > Armatimonadales > Capsulimonadaceae > JANXMY01. The sequence continues at coordinate 10,924 of JANLUQ010000742.1, forward strand.
GGCGACGCGGTCGACGTGAGCGCCGCGAATTCTGCCCCGCCCGCCGTCTACCAGTCCGAGCGCTGGGGGGCCTGCACCTACAATCTCCCTCTGCCGCCGTTGCCCGTCAATCAGAGCTACACCGTCCGCCTGCACTTCGCCGAGACCACCTATGACGCGGCGGGCAAGCGCCGCTTCAATGTGGACCTCAACGGGCATCGCGTCCTGACCGACTTCGACGTGTTCGCCGAGGCGGGCGGTCGGAACAAGGCCGTCGTCCGCGACTTCCCCGGCCTCGCGCCTGATGCAGACGGGCACATCACGATCGCCTTTACGCGCGGATCGGTGGATGAGCCGAAGATCAGCGGCATCCAGGTCTTCCCGGCTCCGGGAGCGGCAACAGCAAACGCCGCGCCGCCTCGGAGCTGGACATTAGGGCCATTCGTCAAGGCCGATGCCGCCAACCCGGTGCTTGCGCCATTGCCGACGCGTTTCGAGGACCCAATGACCGGCAAGCCGGTCGCCTGGGAAGGCGACAATGTCTTTAACCCCGCCGCCGTCGTCCGCAATGGCAAGGTGTGCCTGCTCTACCGCGCCGAGGACGACTCGGGCGCGGGCGTCGGTGGTCACACTTCGCGCATCGGCCTGGCCGAAAGCGCGGACGGCCTGCACTTCACGCGCCGCCCCGCCCCGGTCCTGTTCCCGGCCAATGACGACCAGAAGGCCGACGACTGGACCGGCGGCGACGAGGACCCGCGCGTCGTCGAGACCGAGGACGGCGGGTATGTCCTGACCTATACCTCCTGGGACCGCAAGACCGCCCGGCTTTCGGTCGCCACCTCGCGCGACTTGGTCCACTGGGACAAGCACGGCCCCGCCCTGGCCCTCTACGGCCATGGCCGCTTCCGCGACCTGTACTGCAAGTCCGGTGCGATCGTGACGCGCCGCGTCGGCGACCACCTGGTCGCCACCCGCATCAAAGGCACCTACTGGATGTATTGGGGCGAGGGCAGCGTCCACGCCGCCACGTCAAGCGATCTGGTTCATTGGAACCCTCTCCTGGACGCGAAAGGCGATCTGCTGACCCTGCTGGCCTCGCGCCCCGGCCACTTCGACAGCGGCCTGTGCGAGTCCGGCCCACCTGCCCTCCTCACCGCTAAAGGCATCCTCTTCCTCTACAACGGCAAGAACGCGGACGGCGCGGACGCCGACCCGACGCTCAAACCCGGTACCTATTCCGGCGGCCAAGCCCTGTTCGATGCCCATGACCCGACGCGCCTGCTGGCGCGCGGCGACAGCTACTTTTTCACCCCGGAGCGCCCCTACGAGAAGTCCGGCCAGTACGCCGCCGGCACGGTCTTCCTCGAAGGCTTGGTCCACTTCCAAAACCGCTGGCGGCTCTACTACGGCACCGCCGACTCGCACGTCGCGGCGGCGGCGACTCCGGTAGGGGTGCTGCCGTGAGAGGCAAGAGAAGGTCAGGTGGCAGAGGCTTCGGCGAATACCGTCAGGGAGAGCCGTAACAAGGTGGCTGGTTCCGGCTAAAGCTCACCACATGGCCGTCAAACATGATTGTGTTATAGCGCCCTTTGTGTGAGTAGGCAGGCGGAAACTCCGGCGTTCCTAGAGGGCCGGGTGGGATTACGCAGCCCCAAAGATCATCCGTGAAGAGCGGCGGCTCGCCGCGTGGCTGCCATGCACCCAGGTCAGGCCGATCCATGTAGGAGTGACCTAGAACCGGCAGAGGCTTGTCAGCCATTGCATACCAGTTGAGTCCTGTCTTATAACTGGTATACAGGTGATTGACGGTCCCCACTTTTGAGGCGGTACGTGCGAACCCGTCACTTGGGCAAAACCACAGTGCTGGTTCTTTGATGTAAGGGTTGAGAACCGCCGTCAGCTCCGCCGCGTGGTCTACATTCCGTTCTTCCATCCGTGGGTGTGTGCTGCCGAAGCCACTTCCGAAATCTGTGCCATAAGGTGGAAGGAGGCTGTCATGGTCCGAGGCGTACATGGTGACGGCAAGATGGAGTTGACGCAGGTTGCTCAGGCAGGCCGTCTGCCTCCCTCTCTCCCGCACCCCGGCGAAGACGGGGAAGAGGACGGCGGCCAGTAGGCCGAGGATGGCGATAACGGCCAGCAGTTCGATCAATGTGAAGGCGTGGCGTTTCATGGTCAGTTCCCCCAATGGAAATGTACGGCGCAATTCGCCTCGGGAAAACCCAGTGTGCCCCCTGCCATACTGCAAGTCTTCTCAGGAAGGACCCACTTGGCATGTCCGTCGGCCAGCAGGAAGTTGGACCCGCCGCCATGACGGCCCGCTGGATCGGGAAATTGGTCTCCCGCGCCGTCGTCGGAACTCCCGGCCGGACGATCCCGGTCCCCGACAAACCGGTCCGTGGCGTAGAAAAGGCTCCGGATGAGGAGGAGATGGATGAGTTTGTCCCGCGACGGCCGCAAGACCATTGCCCCCATCTGTCTCCCATCCCCGGCGGCGGAGAACAGCATGACGCCCTGCGAAGCGCCTTCATCGGGCCGGGTGATGTCCACCTTATCGCCGGTGATCTCAAAGAGCATCACCGTGTCGGCGGGGCGGGGCAAGCGTTCCATTCTCCCTTCTATGCCCCCTAATCTGGCGCTGCCGATGAAGAAAGGCGCTGTCGCCAGCAGGCTGTTGTAGCCGTAGGAGACGGGGACGCCTGCCGGGGAGACTTTGATACCATCCACCTCTTCCCGATAAAAGGTGTTGTAGGAGGACAGAGGTGCGTCATCAGGACAGGCGAAGGCTGCCGTGGCCTTGACATAGGGGTAAACCTCACCCGCCCAGCCCATGCCAGTGCCGCCGGGGCCATCCTGGGGGAAACTAAC
>JANLUQ010000085.1:0-15498 GCA_031363565.1 Armatimonadota bacterium
CCCACGCGCCGAGTGAACCGAAAGCTAACACAACAAGCGGGCTGTATAAGAAGTAGTGCATCCCGCCGCTGTGGGCCGACTCGGGCGAAACCGGCGGGATGCGCCAGAACGGGTGGACGAATCCGAACGCGCAGAACAGGATGAAGGCGAGGGCGGCGACGTTTAACGCCTGCTCGCGGGCGACGAAACCAACGACGAGGCCCGCCAACAGGGCCGGAAGCATCAGGGTCAGGACGGCGGCGCAGCCGTCGTAAAACGAGTCGGAGATGAATACGGTCGCGCCGAGCCACCAAACGCCGACCCGGTTGAACAGCAGGGTGAGGATCACCCCGGCCACTGCCCCTAAAAGCCAGCGAACGGGCGGCTTCAACCCGAGGCACCTTCCATCACGGTGATCTGCGACCCCGAAGGCGTTTTCGTGATCTCCACACGGGTCGCGAAGGCGTCTTTGAGTTCGTCAATGTGCGTGATGACGATGATGCGCTCGAAGTCGTCCTTAATCGCGTCCAGGCAATCTATCAGCTTCTCCCGGCCCTTGGCGTCCTGGGAGCCGAAGCCCTCATCAATGATAAGCGTCTGCAAACGCGCGCCGGCCCGGCGGGCGAGCAGCTTGGAGAGGGCGATCCGCAGAGCGAAGGCGGCCCGGAAGCCCTCGCCGCCCGAGTACATTTCCAGCGGGCGCGTCCCCAAGTTATCGCTGACCTTGATGTCGAGCGTCTCGATGGGGCCATCTCGCTTGGTTTTGGACTCGCGCAGGGTGTCGAAGTAAAGCGACATATCGCCGTCGGTCAGGCGGTCCAGAATACGGTTGGTCTCCTCGGCAAGCTCAGGGATGGCGTTCTCGATGATGAGCGCCTGGACGCCCTTCTTGCCGAAGGCGCGAGTCAACTGTTCATGCACTTCGCCGTCATAGACGGCATCTTTGAAGCGCTTGGCCTTGTCGGCACGGACGACCTTCTGCTCCTCGAAGCGTGTCAAGGTCTGCTGGCGGCGGCCGATGTCCTGGGCGACGGCCTGATCTTCGGCTTGACGCGCTTTTTCCAGGTCGCGGATCTGCTGGCCGCGCGTTTCAAGCTGCGCGAGCTCGCTGCTGACATCTGCCAGACCCTGGAGCTGTTCCTGAGCCGCATCCCGGCTGGTCTGCCGCGTCTGCAAAGCCTTTTGTGCGCGGGCGATGCCGACTTCCGCCGCCTTCAGGGCAGTCTGCGCGTGTTCCAGGGCGATGTGCAGACGCTCGGACGGCTCCAGAACGGTGAGTTCGGCCTTGACGGCGGCGTGGTCGGCTTCGACATGGGCCAGTTTTGTCAGGGCAGCTTCAAATTTGGCGATCTTGGCGCGCGTTTCCAGGGCGAACTGACCCGAAGTTGCGACGCGCTGGGCCTCGTCACGGACGGTCGCCAAATTAGGGAGGGTCTTCCGGGTCTCCTCGGCGTCGAATACGTACTGCTCGGCCTGGGCGAGTCGCGCCCGGTCGTCCTTCACCGCCTTGACCTGAGCGTCCAAGGATTGCAGTTCGTTTTCGCAATTCGTGATCTGCGTTTTGACCTGATTGGCCTCGGCCTTGACCCGCTTCTGCTCGGCCTGCGCCTGAAGCATCGCAGCATCATACTCGCTGTGGATGGCGGCGACCTTCGCCTCAGGCAGCGGTGAGTTGCAGACATCGCACTGGCCCTGCTGGCTCGCCAACGTCTCGATCTTGCGCGCCCAGTCCTTCGCCTGCCACTCAACGGCCGCGTACTGCTCGCGCAAAGCCGTGAACTGAACCTGTAAGCCTTTGAGGTCAGCCCGCTTGATGATTGCCTCTGCCTCGCTCCGATCGGCTGCGGCGATGCATGGGGCGAGGGTGTCGCGCTCGGTGCGGAAGAAATCGAAGTCTTTGACGCGGGCGGCGGACTGCTCGTAGCTCGCAATTGCCTCCTTCACGCGCCATTGGACCTCGTTCTCAGCGGCCATGAGCTCCTTGTCGGCGGCGGCCAACATCTGCCGACCGCGATGCCACTGGTCCAGCCCCTTTTCCAACTCGCCGACACGCGCCCGGGCGTCTAGTAACTTGTCATAGTCCCGGCAGATCTCGTCGTGCCGCGATAGCAGCGCGTTCGCCTGGGCCGCGTCCGCGTTGTGTTCGGCGAGGTCTTTGGACAGGTCGCGCCTCTCGGCGTCCAGGGTCGTGATCTGCGCCTTGAGCGAGTCGGTGATCTTCTGGTGTCCTTCAAGCTGAGCCTTGCGGTCCCGGACAGCATAGAACTCCGCGCTGAGCTCCTCGCGCCGGGTAGAGAGTTCTTCCTGGCGGGCCTGCAGGGCGGCAAGCACCTCGCGCAGCTCCGGCTCGGCCTTCAGTTCGGCGTCAATGCCGCTGATGTCGCGTTCCAGATCGGTCGCCTCGGCCTGGGCGGAGCGCATCCGCTCGCGGGCCTTGGCCTCGAGCTGATCGTAGCGGGATAGGTCCAGGATGTCGGCGAGTATTTCCTTACGCTTGGTGGGCGTCTGCTTGACGAACTGGTCGGCCTGACCCTGCCGCAGATAGGCGGAGTTCAGGAAGGTGTCATAGGACATCCGCAGGAGCTTTTGGATGGTTTCGCCGGTGTCGGTGGCCTTGTTGCCCGTGAGCGAGCGCCAGCCCGCCCCAAGGCCCTGGTCGGGCGTCTCCTGCTGGAACTCCCACAGGTTACCGCCGGCCTTCTTGGAGCGCTTGCGGATGACGCGGTAGCGCTGGCTGTCCATCTCGAACGTGAAGTGGACGCTCATCTCGTCCGCGCCGATTCGGACCAATTCGTCGTGCTTGTTCTTGCCCGCCCGGCTCTCGCCCCAGAGCGACCAGGTGATGGCGTCGAGCAGGGCGCTCTTGCCATGGCCGTTCTCGCCGGACAGGCAGAGTGTATGCATCCCAGTGAAGTCCAAGGCAGGGACATCCTCGCCGTAGGACATGAAGTTCTTGAGTTCGAGGCGAATCGGTATCATTTCGTCTGTTATTATACCTGAAAAGGCGTTGGTAGATGATAGCAGCGGTTGACAAAGGTGTGGCGATGGCAGATAATGTGAGCATGAAGCCGACAGCCACCCAGCCCTAGCGACTTAAAGATCGAGCCGCGGATAAAGAGGCCCATGCCACAATCGCGCGCGACTTTTCGGCAAGCCGCATGAACGCCACAAAGTGGCGCGAGGCTATTGATGATTTAGAAGACCTGGGACTGCGCTATCGCCTGCGGTGGGTGGATGTGCCCAAAATATCTGTTTGGATGGGCCTCTGGATACCTTTCCCCAACTCGACGTACTTTGACTCAGTAGCAGTAGGCCCGTTCAGGACATTCACGATTGAATGGCTGGAGATTGATCCGTTTCACTGCTGGGCGGCAAGAGGCGAAATGGTGGAACGAAACCAGGCAGAAGAAATCGAGCGTCGGCTTCAAGAAATCAATGTGCCGTATGATTGGGTAGAGGGCAGCATCCGCATTGTCGGCTATGTCCGCAACGTCTGACTATGAAATACGACCCCAAAATGGACCAACTAGTCGACTGACCTAGTCGGCTGACCTAGTAGAGTCGTCAGTCTTCTTCCCCCCGGATTGGAAATCCGGGTCTTCGGTAAAGCGAGTGTCCGCCTGCGTGGACAGAGGAAAGAGGGCGCGGCAAGCGGCGCCCCTACGAGATGAAAAGCGGCCTTCTTTGGGCATTTCTTTATGCCGTCGCAGTCATTCCCCTCGCGCTGTTCGGGGCAGACATGGCAAGCTCCCTTGTATATCAGTACGATCATGGGCACAGGCCGCGCCTGAGCGACCAGAGTTATGAAGTGCTGAAAAATGAGTGGGGTGCAGCGGGGGCGCTTGCCGGCGGAATGCCGGGCCTCTTGTTGGTAGGATGGTCCCAGTTCAAGAGCCGTCGAGAGGACGAGAGGGAACGGGCGGCCATGCCGCGGACGACGGGCGATGAGGACGGAACGGTTTGGCCTCCCCCACCCCGTGAATGAGTTGGGCGGCTCCGTTGACAATTCACCGCCGCTCTGATAAACTGGTCCTAACGCGACCGTGTTATCACTTCTCAGGAGATTTCCATGCATCTATTTTCCCGCAGATCCCCCTGGTGGGCCGCCGGGGCGGCCCTGCTGACTCTCGCCGGGGCGGCAGGGGCGCAGGGTCCTGCCAAACCGTTCCAGCTGATTGACGGGGACCGCGTCGTCTTCTACGGGGACAGCATCACCGAGCAAAGGCTCTACACGACCTTGGTGGAGAACTATGTCGTCACCCGGTTCCCACGCCGGAATGTCACGTTTGTTCATTCGGGGTGGGGCGGCGACCGGGTGAGCGGCGGCGGGGGCGGGCCGATTGACCTGCGGCTCCAGCGCGACGTAGTCACCTACAAGCCGACCGTCGTGACGGTCATGCTCGGCATGAACGACGGCGGCTACCGGGCCTTCGACCAGGGGATATTCGACACCTATACGCAGGGCTATACGCATATCCTGGACACGGTGCAGGCGGCGCTTCCGGGCGTCCGGCTGACTTTGATCCAGCCCTCGCCCTATGACGACGTGACGCGCGCGGGGAACTTCCCCGGCGGGTACAACGCCACTTTGGTGCGCTATAGCCAGTGGGTGCAGGAGGAGGCGGTGAAGGGCCATGAGACGGTCGCCGACCTGAACACGCCGGTAAACGCCATGCTGCAAAGGGCAAACGCCACGGACCCCATGCTGGCGCAGAAGATCATCCCGGACCGCGTCCACCCAAGCCCGGCGGGTCACATGGTTATGGCGGAGGCACTGCTGAAATCGTGGAACGCGCCCGCCCTGGTCACGAGCGTGAAGATTGATGCCGCACGCCGCCGCGTGGTCCAGGCGTCGAACACGGAGATCACCGCGGTGAAGTCGGGACAGGCGAAGTCGGGACAGGTAATTTCCTGGACACAAATGGACGGTGCTTTGCCGCTGCCGGTCGAGTGGGGCGACCCGACGGTGGCCTTGGTGCTCAAGTCCTCGGACTTCACGGACGCGCTCGATCAGGAGATGCTTCAGGTGACCGGGCTGAGGCTCGCCGCCCGTTACACGCTTAAGATCGACGGGCAGGCGGTCGGCGACTTCACATCGGGGCAACTCGCGTCGGGGGTCAATCTGGCCCCGCTGCCGACCCCGATGGCGCAGCAGGCGTGGCGGGTGATGGAGCTGACATCGCGGCACAACGACCAGCATTTTACGCGCTGGCGCACGATTCAGGTGCCGCTGCAAGGCCATAAATCGCCGGAGGTTCAGGAAGCTCTGCCGCCGCTGCTGGCCGCGCTGGACGCAGAGGAGGCGGCGACGGTCGCCGAGCAGCGCGCCGCCGCCCAGCCCGTCCCACATCAGTATGAGCTGGCTCCGGCGCTGCCGGCCCTGACCGGCCCTAACCTGGCGCTGGCGAAGAAATACGTCACCAGCAACCCTAACACCTACAACTACGGGGCGGGCGGCCTGACGGACGGGTCGTGGACAGCCGACGGGCAGCACACGTTCGCCTCGGACGACAAGCCGGCGTTCCCGAAGAGCGTGACGATTGATCTGGAGACGACGGCGTTGGTCGGTACGGTCGTGGTAGGAGTGCCGCCCTTTGGGTCAACAAAGACGATCACGGTCGCGGTGAGCGCGGACGGCCAAAAGTACAAGGATGTGGGGAGTTACGTCTTCTCGCAGCACGACGAGGAAAGGCATCAGTATCGGTTCGCGCCGGTCATAGCCCGTTATATTCGGCTGACCTATCCGGACCATTACACGGAGGAGGCGGGTTTCAACGCGAACTTCGTGTTCACCTCCGAGGTCGAGGCATACGGAACAGGTGGGGCACAGTAGATGAGCGAGGAACCGGGCACCGGCCCAATCACGCGGCGCGCTTTCCTGAACCGGGCGGTCGGCACGGGCCTCGCGGTCACGGCGGGGTCGGTGTTCTCCGCCTCTGAGGCAGCCCCAGCGACCGTGTTCAAGCCGGGTTTCGCCGGCCCGATGGGGGTGCCGCGCGTCGCCCGGCTGGTCCCATTGGGATATCAGGCGACGCCACCGGAGGGCGCGGCTCATTGGGTGCAGGTGGACCTGGGGACGGCACGAAAGATAGACGCGGTGAAGCTGTTCCCAGCGCTCGACTCGCCGGAGCAGTCACCGGGATTCCCGGCCCGGTTCCGGCTTGAAGCCTCAGATGATCCCCTGTTCAAGACGGCGCGGCTGATCGCGGACTGCACTGGGGCCGACTACGCGGACCCCGGCGACACCGTGGGCGTCTTCCCAAGCGGCAGTGCGAGGGGCCGCTACGTCCGGCTGACCGCCACGCGGCTGCGTCAGAGGCAGCTCGCGCTTTCCAAGCTGGAGGTGTGGTCGGGCGGCAGAGACGTTGCCGAAGGGTGCCCCGCCACCGACGCGCTCCACGGCAGCCTGGGCGTCCTCCCCCTGACGCGGGCGCCGCGTCCGCAGGGGGAGGGGGTGGTCACGGACAACCCAAGCAACGTCATCCCCGCAAACCGCTGGAAGCCGGTCGCGTATCAAGCGCACACGCCGACGGGCGGCGTGCGGCTGGAGGGCGGCGTGTTCCAGTCCGCGATGGAGGATAACACCGGCTACCTGCTGGCCTCGTTCTCGGTGGACGAGATGCTGCGGCCCTTCCGCGAGCGTGCCGGCAAGCCAAACCCACCGAACCTCCGCAAGCCGATTGACTTCTGGGACACCGACCTGCCCGGCTCCAGCGCGGGGCGGTTCCTGATGGGGGCCGGGAACACGCTGCGCTGGCAGGACCACCCGGAACTGCGTCGCCGGATGGACCAGATCGTTGATGGGATCGCGGAGTGCCGTTCGCCGAACGGATACATCATGGCGTACCCCGAGGACACGATCTTTTACAACGAGCGCGGCGCTTACACCCGTTCGTGGCTGACGCATGGCCTGATCGAAGCGGGCTATGCCGGCAACCCCAAGGCGTTCCCGCTGCTGCGCAGCTATTATGACTGGTTCGACCGCTGCCCGTATCTGCCTGAACTGCTGCGCCGGGCAGGCCAGGGCGTTCAGGGGATGATCCCGAACACACGCCTCTACTTCACGCCGGTGGGGAGACCCGAGGACCTCCAGGTCATTCAGCGCTACTTCCAGGAGAATTACTGGCTGAAACAGCTTGCCGGGCGCGAAGACCGCGCAGTCTGGCGGTATCCGTATGACCATCCCCACAACTACTTGCTCACATCGCTGGAACCTTATCTCGATCAGTACCGGGCGACAGGCGAGAAGCGCTACCTGGATGCCTCGCTCGGCGGCTGGGAGCTTTACCATGACAAGTGGGAGCATGTCGGCGGCACGATTGCTATCTGCGAGGGAGACACCTATCCGCCGAAGTCGTACTATTTGCACCGGCATACCGGCGAACTATGCGGGAGCGTCTTCTGGGCGCGGTTCAACCAGCGCTTTCACCTGCTTTACCCCGACCAGGAAAAGTACGTTGGCGAGATCGAGAAGTCCATTTATAATGCGGGGCTGGCAAATCAGGCGGGCGCGAAAGGCATCCGCTACCATGCCAATCTAGTCGGGCGCAAGGATGCCTGGGCGGCGATCAACTCTTGCTGCGAGGGCCAGGGGACGCGGCTTTTGGGGTCCTTGCCGGAGTATATTTATTCCACGACGCGGGACGGCGTGTATGTCAATCTCTTCGCGGCATCCTCGATCCGGTGGCGTCTGGGGGAGCACAGCCTGGGGCTGAAGATGACGACGGAGTTCCCGTTCGATCCGGCCGTCAGGCTCTCGGTCTCCACACCGCATCCGGCCCATGCAGTGATCCGCGTGCGTGTGCCGGCCTGGGCTTCGCAGGCGATGCCGATCCACGTCAACGGCACCCTGGCCGCTACCGGCAAGCCGGGGACATTCGCCGCCCTTGACCGGATGTGGGCCGAGGGGGACATCATCGCCTTCACGCTGCCGATGGCCTTCAAGATGACGCTCTACGAGGGGATCGAGCAGGTTTTCGGCACGGACCGGTATGCTTTGGAATACGGTCCTATCCTGATGGCCCTGGTGGGAGGGGCAGACGCGGGAGAGGGCGCGCGCCTCGCCTTCCGGCGAGATGCGCTTGTCGAACGCCTTCGGCCCATCGCGGGCCGGCCACTGCACTTCGTGATCGAAGGTGCCGCGCCGCAGGAATACATGCCGTACTGGCAGGTGGATGAGCAGGCGTTTAACTGCTACCCAATGATCGGCCTTGCCGGCTCGGCATCTCAGGAGGTGGTCGGGCCGGACGATTTGGCGCTTGCCCGTAAAGGGGCGACAGCCACCTCGGACAGCGAGTACAGGAACGAGCTGGGCGGGACAAGCAAAGTCATTGACGCGGCTTTTGCCCCCTCGGGGGACCTGTCCCACCGCTGGCACTCCTCGCTGGAGACGCCGCATCCGCACTGGATTCAGGTCACTCTACCGAAGCTGGCGGCCATCGGGCGGATCGTCATCCGTTTCGCCGACCCGGCAGGGCACCCGACCAGTTTCCAGGGCATCGTCCGCATCCAGGGCCAGGACCAAGTCGTCTTCGATGTCCAGGACTACACCGACTGGCACCGCTATGAGGCGGCCATCAAGCCGGTGACGGCGGATACGTTCCGGCTGCTCATCCGCGCCTCAGCCAATCCCGCCTACCCGAACGCGGCACAGATCAGCCGCATCGAGCTGTACCCGCCTCCAGCACACGAATAGAACACGAATAGAGAAGGCCGCCCCTCGAATGAGGGGCGGCCTTTTCCTATCTTTAACGATTACTTCGGCGTGAACGAGGTTCCGCAGCCGCAGCTCTTCTGGACGTTGGGGTTGATGTACTTCCAGCCGCCTTCGAGCAGGTTGGCGGTGCTGTAGTCCAGGGTCATGCCGGTGATGAGCTGGGCGCTCTTGCCGTGCCCGTTCTCGCCGGGCAGGCAGAGGGTATGCATCCCAGAAAAGTCCAGGGCGGGAACATCCTCGCTGTAGGACATGAAGTTCTTGAGTTCGAGGCGAATCGGTATTATTTCACCCGTGATTTCACCTGCGAAGGAGGCTCAGGAGTGCGGGATTCAGAATGGTAGAGTGTGGTACAATGGGGGCGAGGTGACAGATGGAGCAGATTGAGCGAATAACTCTAAACCCTCAGGTGATGGGTGGCAAACCCTGCATTCGCGGGATGCGCGTGACAGTCGGCCTGGTTGTTGGGCTGGTTGCGTCGGGACGCACCGCAGAGGAGATACTGCGCGTGTACCCGTACCTGGAAGCGGAAGATATTCCGGCGGCTCTGACTTACGCCGCATGGCTAGCCGAGTCGTCCGAGGTGGCGCTCATAGCGGTATGAAGATTGTCATAGACATGAATCTATCGCCGGAGTGGGTTCCGGCACTTGTGGCGTTCGGTTATGAAGCCCAACACTGGTCCTTCGTCGGCAGCGCCGGGGCGACGGACAGTGAGATTATGGAATGGGCCAAGCAAAACGGCTGTGTCGTCCTCACGCATGATCTAGATTTTGGCGCTCTGCTGGCGGCTTCCGGCGCAGACAGACCTAGCGTGTTACAGATCAGGGCGCTGGACCCAATGCCTTCCGAAATAGCGCCTCTCGTTCTGGACGCACTGAGGCAGTTTGAGCCGGAACTGACCACCGGAGCATTGGTGAGTGTAGACGCAAAGCGGTCTCGGGCGAGAATTCTGCCGCTTGTTCGTTGAAAGCAAGTAACAAGAATTCCATAGCCTCACGACCTAAAATATATTCCGGCGAATCTTATGCGGACCTTGACGACCCTATCATGGTTTGGAATTGTGATACAGGGCCTTATGCCAGTGCGCGAGTCTGGTCAATGGTGACCGATTTTATACCACCGATTATGGCGAATGAGAGGGTGGCAACTGGATGTGGCGGTACGGAGGCATTCAGTGTTGGGTGTTGCCCCAAACAACTTACAGTCGAACAGCCCTCGGCCGAACGTTCCTTCGGCACGGAGGACACGAAATAAGGCCGCCCCTCATTTGAGGGGCGGCCTTTTCCTGTCTCTAACAGTTACTTCGGTGTGAACGAGGTCCCGCAGCCGCAGCTCTTCTGGACATTGGGGTTGATGTACTTCCAGCCGCCTTCGAGCAGGTTGGCGGTGCTGTAGTCCAGGGTCATGCCGGTGATGAACTGGGCGCTCTTGGGGTCTACAAGGACGGTCACGCCGTCCACGTCATAGACGGTGTCGGTGGCGCGGGGGGCATCTTCCAGGGCGAGGACGTAAGACAGGCCGGAGCAGCCGCCGCCTTTGACGCCGACGCGCAGTTTGAGAGCGTCGTCGCCCTTCTTGGCCCGCAGGCGCTTGATCTGGGCGACGGCGGCGGGCGTCAGGATGACGGGGTTGGCAGAGGTCTCGGTGACGGGTTCCAGAACGGCGATGTCGCTCATAATATGTGTTCCTTTAGAAGAAGCCGAGTTCCAGCTTGGCTTCCTCGCTCATGCGGTCCATGCTCCAAGCGGGTTCCCAGACCAGCTCGACGCTGACATCGGCGACGCCAGGGACGCCGCGCACCTTCTGCTCGACCTCGCCGGGCAGGGTGCCAGCGACGGGGCAAGCAGGGGAGGTCAATGTCATCTCAATTTCCACGACGCCGTACTCGTCCACATGGACGTCGTAGATCAGCCCCAGGTCGTAGATGTTGACGGGGATCTCAGGGTCATAAACATCCCGCAGGGCCTCCATGACTTCGGCCTCGATGACCAGCGGGTAAACTTTGGTGTCAGCTATTGGCATGAGAAGGGGTTACTCCGTGGCGGCCGGCTCGGTGCGGCCTTGCAGGGCATTGTGGACGGTGTGCCAGGCCAAGGAAGCGCACTTGACACGGGCAGGGTAATCGCGGACGCCTGAGAAGACGGCAAGCTTGCCCATTTCTTCCAGGACCTCTTCGGAGGCTTCAGGGCCGGTGACAAGCTCGCGGAAGGACTGAAACAGGGTCTCGGCCTCGGCCACAGTCTTGCCCTTCAATTCGCCTGTCATCAGCGACGCGGACGCCTTGGAAATGGCGCAGCCGGAGCCGTTGAAGCTGATGTCTTGGATGGTATCGCCCTCGACATGCAGGTAGACGGTGACGTTGTCGCCGCACAGGGGGTTGTGCCCCTGTGCGACCTGCGTGGCATCTTCCAGAACGCCGAAGTTGCGCGGCTTCTTGTTATGGTCCAGGATGACTTCCTGGTAGAGTTCTCTTAGATCGGACATTAGCCGAATACCTCGATGACGGTGTGCAGGCCCTTGACCAGAGTGTCTATCTCGTCCCGCGTGTTGTAGAGGGCGAGGGACGCGCGGGCGGTGGCGGGGACGCCGAACCGCTGCATGACTGGGTGGGCGCAGTGCTGGCCGGTGCGGATGGCGATGCCTTCCCCGTCCAGGATAGTCCCAATGTCATGTGGGTGGATGTCGCCCAGGGTGAACGAGAAAACGCTGGCCTTGTCGCGGGCGGTCCCGATCATCCGCAGGCCTGGCACATCGGCCAATACCTGTTCGCCATACCGCGTCAGCTCGTTCTCGTAAGCTGCGAGATTGTCCATACCCAGGGCGTTCAGGTAGTCAATCGCCGCGCCCAGGCCGATGGCGCCGGCCATATGCGGCGTACCAGCCTCGAACTTGTAGGGGATCTCATTGTATGTCGTCTTTTCGAATGAGACCGTCAGGATCATGTCTCCCCCACCCTGCCAGGGCGGCATGGCCTCCAGGAAAGACCGCTTGCCGTACAGGACGCCGATGCCGGTGGGGCCGTATAGCTTGTGCCCCGATAACACCAAGAAGTCGCAGTCCAGTTCCTGAACATCAATCGGCATGTGGTAGGCCGACTGGGCGGCGTCCACCAGGACGGGGATGCCGCGCGCGTGTGCGAGGTCGATGACTTGCTTGACCGGGTTGATCGTGCCTAAAGCGTTGGACATGTGGACGATGCCGACGAACTTCGTCTTCTCGTTGAGCAGCTTCGCGTACTCGTCCATCAAAAGCTCGCCGTCGTCATTGATCGGGATGACCCGGAGCTTCGCGCCCTTTTCCTCGCAGAGCATCTGCCAGGGGATGATATTGCAGTGGTGCTCCATCTCGGAGACGATGATCTCGTCGCCTTCCTTGATGTTCTTCCGGCCCCACGTCTGCGCGACGAGGTTGACGCCCTCGGTGGCGTTGCGGACGTAGATGATCTCGTGGGCATCAGCAGCGTTCAGGAAGTCCTTGATCTTGACGCGCGCGTCCTCATAGCCACGCGTCGCCAGTTCCGCAAGCAGGTGGCTGGAGCGGTGAATGTTCGCGTTGTAGTCCGCGTAATACTCTGCCATCGCGTCCAGAACCAGGGCTGGCTTCTGGGTGGTGGCGGCATTATCCAGGTAGACCAGGGGCTTGCCATGCACGCACCGGTGCAGGATCGGGAAGTCTTGGCGGACTTTCCAGACATCATACGGCGAGGTGTCCGAGACACCACTGATAACAGGCCGCTCGGCGAGGGCGCTGGTCATAACACGATACCTTCTAAGCCGCGGTCGGCAAGGAGAACTTGGTCAAGCTGGGCGCGGATGGCGTCCACCTTGATGCGGCTGACGATATCACCAGCGAAGGCGTAAGTCAGCAGGGCGCGGGCCTGGTCCTGAGGGATGCCGCGCGCGCGCAGGTAAAACAGGGCCTCGTCGGAGAGCTGGCCAATAGTCGCGCCGTGCGTACATTTCACGTCGTCGGCGAAGATCTCCAGCTGCGGCTTGGTGTTTATCTGAGCCGTCGGCGACAGCAGCAAGGTCTGGTTGGTTTGCTTGGCATCGGTCTTCTGGGCATCCTGGCGGACAAAGATCTTGCCGTTGAAAACGCCGCGCGAATGGTCGTCCAGGATGCCCTTATAGACCTCGTGGCTGTTGCAGTGCGGCATGGCGTGGTCAATCGCCGTGTGGTTGTCTATAAGCTGCCGCCCATTGCCGAGGTACACGCCGTTCAAGGTACACTCGATGCCCTCACCGCCCAAGTAGGCGTTGGCGTCGTTGCGGACGAGCAGGCCACCGAGGGCGATGGAGTGGCTGGAGAAGTTCGCGCTGCGGGCGATCTGAATCTGCATCGTGGCGATGTGGTACGCTTTCAGGCTCTCGCGCTGGACTTTGTAATGGTCCAAAACAGCGTTCGCGGCCACGACCACTTCGGTAACGGCATTGGTGAAGTAGACCTGATCGGCGGCACCAGAGTAGCTTTCGACGATAGTGGCCTGGCAGTTCTCCTCGGCGACAATCAAGGTGCGTGGGTGCGACACGGTGGGCCCAGCGCTCGGCGCTGAGACGAACAGCAGGTGTATCGGCTCGTCTACGATGGTCCCGCGCTTGATGTGAACGAACGCGCCGTCTTCCAGGGCAGCCGTGTTCAGGGCAACGAATGCCTGCGTCGTGAACTCGGCGTGGCGGCCGAGATTGGCCTCTACTAGCTCAGGCGAGGCGGCCATCGCTTCCGCCAGGCTGCTAATGACGACGCCCTGCGGAAATATCGGGCTGGATAGATCCGCGCAGAAGCGGCCATTGACGAAGACGAGCTGCGTTCCGCCCATGCCTTCGTAGGTAAAGGGGCGCAGGCCGTCAGCGGTCAGCTGGCTCTGGGTCTCGTCCGCCAGTGTGAACGGCGTCTCGGCGATGGGTGAGATATTGGTAAAGCGCCATTCTTCATTGCGCCGGGTCGGGAAGCCGACGGCGGCGAAGCGCTCTGCGGCGACCAGACGCAGGGCACGCAGCCACTCTGGGGCGGGTGCGGCACTGCCGCTGTCCGTGCCGGTGAAGTCGCGCAGGTAGCTGTTGGTGGCGGTGATTGTGTCTGTGGTCATATACGGTGCCTTGTTCAATGCGGACCCAGCACTGGAGGTGCCGGGACGATGCTTGCTGGACGGAAACTAAGCCGCGACAAGCTCGGGCTGGGCCATGGTAGCGGCGCTGCCGTCGAGCCAGCCGTAACCCTGCGCTTCGAGTTCCAGGGCCAGTTCCTTGCCACCGGACTTGACGATGCGCCCGCCGGACAAAACATGCACGAAGTCCGGGACGATGAAATTCAGAAGCCGCTGATAGTGGGTCACGACGATGATGGCCCGGTCGGGGCTTCGCAGGGCATTGACACCCTCGGCGACGGCTTTTAGCGCATCAATGTCCAGTCCCGAATCAGTCTCATCCAGGATAGCGAGCTTGGGGTCGAGCACGGCCATCTGGAAGATCTCGTTGCGCTTCTTCTCGCCGCCCGAGAATCCCTCGTTGACGGGCCGGTTCAGGAGGCTCTGGTCAATGTGCAGGACCTTGAGCTTCTGACGGACGAGCTTCAAGAACTCCATCGCATCTAGTTCCTGCTGACCCCGGTGCTTGCGGATCGAGTTCAGGGCGGCCTTCAGGAAGTAGGTGTTGTTGACGCCTGGTATCTCGACAGGGTACTGGAAGGCCAGAAAAAGCCCCTCCTGCGCGCGCGCCTCGGGGTCGAGGTCGAGCAGGTCCTGTCCTTCGAACAGTACCTCGCCGCCGGTCACTTCATAGGAGTCGCGCCCGGCGAGGACACCAGCGAGTGTGCTCTTGCCCGACCCGTTCGGTCCCATGATCGCGTGGACCTCGCCCGCGTTTACCGTCAGGCTGATGCCCTTCAAAATCTCTTTTTCGTCAACCCGCGCGTGCAGGTCCGTAATCTCCAGCAATGCCATAGTGTCTTCGTCCTTCTTTAATTTTTAGGAGATGCCGCCCTGTCCGACGACGATCTTGAATCGCGCGCGGGTGGCCGTTCTCGTTCTTGCCCTGCCAGTGGTAGTCTTTCAGTAGTCTTTGCCGTCGTGCCGCCCACCGTGCGCGGGCATCGGGACGCCCTCGGCGCTGGAAATCTTGACCAGTTCCTCCACCCTCGGGCAGAGGAAGATTGCGCGTCCCGCCGAACTGCACCTGGAAGATCGGGCGCTCCGCGTTCACTTCATCAAGGCCGAAGCGGTGCATCACTTCAAACACACTTTTCGCTAGGGACGTGCCGCGATTTAAGGTAAATCGCGGCACTGAGAAGCGTATCTTCGAGTGACACGTGATCGTTGAGAACGAGATCACGCACCAGTTCCGGCTATTCAGGGCAGGGCATTTTAGCCCATGGTACTAGCCGACGCTGCCTTCGAGGCTGACGCCGAGGAGCTTCTGGGCCTCGACGGCGAACTCCATGGGCAGCTCGCGGAAGACTTCCTTGCAGAAGCCGTTCACGATCATCGAGACGGCATCCTCGGTGGAGATGCCGCGCTGGTTGCAGTAGAAGATCTGGTCCTCACCGATCTTAGATGTGGACGCCTCATGCTCCACAGTCGCCGTCGGGTTCTTCACCTCGATGTACGGGAAGGTGTGTGCGCCGCAGCGGTCGCCGAGCAGAAGGGAGTCACACTGCGAGTAGTTCCGGGCGTTATCCGCGCCGGGGTTGATCTTGACGAGGCCCCGGTAGGTGTTCTGGCCCCGGCCCGCCGAGATGCCCTTCGAGACGATGGTGCTCCTGGTGTTCTTGCCCAGGTGGATCATCTTGGTGCCGGTGTCGGCCTGCTGC